>JAGLYS010000182.1 GCA_023132105.1 Caldifarciminota bacterium | reverse complement strand
TTAATATAAACGGTAATCTGTGCAAAATATTAATTAATAAAGGGCAATATAAAAAAGCTATTGGAATATTGAACAATTCTCTGAAAGTATGTAAGGATTTAAATGATTTAAAAGGAGAAGGAAATACAAAGAGTAGAATAAGCAGTTTATATTACAGAAAAGGGCGATATAAAAAAGCATTATTTGCAGCAAAGGAGAGTTTGCATATTGCAAAAAAACTTGGTGATAAATATTTATTAAGTTCATCTCTGGGAAATCTTGGACTTGCATATTGGATTTGTGAAAAATCTGATAAAGGACTTGAATATTTCAAAGAGGGATTGGAAATAGACAAAGAATTGGGGAAAGATAGGGATGTTGGGATAACACTTGGTAATATTGGGATATTCTATCTTGAGGATGGTAAATATAAAAAGTCGGCAAAATATTTCGAAAAAAGCTTAATTATAGCAAAGAAATTAGGTGATTTGCGAGGGATTTGTGAGTCGTCGGGTAATATGGGAGAAGCTCTTTTAAACATTGGCGAGTTCGATAATGCTCTTTGGAATTTCAAGAAAGAATTAAGTATTGCAAAGGAGTTAGGGGATATATTTATGGTTGGGTACGCTTATAGTGATTTAGCAAGGTTTTATCTGTCGTTGAAGAACTATAAAAAAGCCGAATATTATTATAAAAAATCTATTAAAATTTTCAAAAAGATGAATCATAATTATTATCTATGTGAAAATTTATATGATCTTGGATATATATACTATAATCTCAATATGATAAATAAAATCAAATACATAAACAAACAAGCTATTGTATCTGCAAAAAAAGCAGACAGGTTAGATATTATTGCTTTATCGAAGTTAATGAATGTTAGAATTATTGGGTTGTCAGATATGACAAAGGCAGAGAAGCAAATTTTAAAATTACTAAAAGAATATAAAGGACTTGATTTTATTGCAGAAATATATTATTTTTTATATAAAATGACACAATCCGAAAGAGACAGAAAGAAGGCGGTGATATTTTATAAAAAGCTATATGGAAAAAAGCCTAATTTTAAGTATAGAGAGATTTTAGAAGAGATAGAAAAAAAGGGTGAAAGATTAAAAAATTAACCCGGAGGTTATTTGTGAAAATATTAGAGGTAATTTCAATCGCAATATCTTTAGCATCTCTTGTCGTTGGTTTTATTGCAAAAGTTTTTCTTAATGGTATGATTCTAAGGACACCACCAAAAACATATCTATTCGTTGCTATCTTGTTTTTAGGATATGCGATTTATGCTAATATAAGAAGACAATAAGGAGGAAGATCTTCAGTTTTCTATTAGATTGACAAAAATAGCAGAATAGATAAAATATTACAATGACAAGACCACTACGAATAGGATATAAAAATGCATTGGAATATATTGCTTCGTTAAAATTATCAGGAATTGGAGATTTATTTGGGATTTGTCATTCAATTATATCTATAAATATATCTAATTTCAAAAATAAATTATCAACTAACATAGATCTGCAAAATTTAGTTAAAGAATTTGAAAAGTAAATAGAAAATTGAGACCTAACCACGATAAGGAGGTATATATGCGAAAACTGTTTTTTATAGTGTTAACTGCAGTTCTTGTATGTACAGGATGCACCAAAAGGATTAAAATACAGGATATGGATAAGTTTACGGTTATGAGGGATGGCAAATCGATTAAATATCAACAATTTATAAAGGAGCTTTCTCATTATGATGTTGTTTTTATTGGAGAGAAACATGATGATTCGATTGCTCATTATGTAGAAATTAGACTTACAATGGATCTTTATAGAACAAACGGGAGTAATCTAACAATTGCAATGGAGATGTTTGAAAGAGATGTACAGGAAATCCTCGATGATTACTTAAAAAAGAGAATTAATGAAACTGAATTTCTATCGAATTCCCGTCCCTGGAATAATTATAAAACAGGTTATAGAGCGATTATAGAATTTGCAAAAGAGAAAAATTTAAATGTCATTGCAGCAAATGTTCCGAGAAGAATTGCAAATACAGTTGCAATGAGAGGGATTGGCAGTATCGATTCGTTAAGAAAAAACAATAATTTTGTCGCGGAAATGATCGACACACTTCAGCCCGAATATTATAAAATATTTGCAAGTACTATGAAAATGATTGGTAAAATGGGTAAAATGAAGGCGATGAATGTAAATAATTTCTTTTATGCTCAGTGTATAAAGGATAATACTATGGCTGAAAGTATCTACAATTATAGGAAGAATCACAAGCAGAGTTTAATTTTAATGATGAATGGTAATTTTCACTCTGATTTTGGTCTGGGAATTCCATACAGATTAAAAATATTGGATAATAATGTGGATATTGCAATCGTTCATGTTATGGCAAAGGGAGAAGAGATTGAAAAGGGGCAATGTGATTACTTGATTATACGCAATGAATGATTTTGAAAAGTTATTTAATGCTTTAATCCCATATCTACCTAGAAATATTACAAGGAAAATAAGGGAAACCGGGAAATCCGAGGTGTATGGTGAAAAGCGTTATGTTACTGTTATGTTCATCGATGTCAGTGATTTTACAGGTCTGTCGGAAAAATTACCTCCGGAAAATGTTGCAGAAATTGTAAATGATCTTGTAAATAAATATATTAATATTATTCATTCAAGAGGTGGGGAAATAAACAAGTTCATTGGAGATGCGATTCTTGCTTTATGGGGAACAACACTGAGGAGTGAAAAGGATGAGGAAAATGCGTGCTCCGCAGCAGTGGAAATTCAGAAGGTAACATCTCTTTTTCCTAAAGTGAAATACGGAAAATTCATCAGGAAGATCAGGGTAAGTATTGGAATTAATTCCGGACCTGTTGTTGCTTTAAATATCGGGAATTTTGAAAGGATGGAATATTCGGTTTTGGGAGATACCGTAAATATAGCTGCACGACTTGAATCCTATGCAACAAGTGGAGATACTGTTGTTAGTGAGAAAACTCTTTCCAAGATAAAAAATAAATTTATTATTAACAGAGAAGAATCCATAAATGTAAAAGGTAAAAAAGATTCAATAAAGATATATAATATTGTGAGTACAAAAAGTATTCTTGGAGAGGAAATATATATTGAAAGAGACATAGATAATATCTTTCGGGATAAAATCTCTAAGGAAGGGTTCAAAATAATAGAAATTACAGGTAAACATTTATCCGGAAAAACAAGTTTAATAGATCATAATTTGGACACTTATCTGTCTTTTAAATATTTTAGCGGAGATTTTCCATATAATTTTATAAGAATATTTATTTATGAAATATTCAAAAATACCTCTTTAAAGACAGATGATCCGGATATAAATTACATAAAAAAATGGGTAAATAATGTTGCTCATACAATAGAAAAAAACACAATAGTAATCGGTCTGGAGAAAATATTGAAAAATTTATTTCTTAATAAATACAAAGCAATTTATATTGACTTAAAAAGCGATATCGATTCGAAGAGCATTGAAGTGTTTTCCAAATTGCAGGAAAGAAAACAGCTTGGTAAAGGGGCAATAGTATTTGAATCCGATAAGGCTATTGGGATTGGAATTGAAAAAATAGAAGTTAAATCCCTTTCAAAGAAAAAGACTGAAATTTTTGTAAAAACTTTAACAAATAGTAATGGTTTAAATAAAAAACAGGGTGATGAAATTTGGAAATTATCAGAGGGGAATGCCGGAATATTAAAAATGTATATAAGTGAATTAATAAGTAATGAAAAGCTTATATATGAAAATAATGATATAAAATTGGAAAAGGGATGGCGTGATATACTATTTAAGAGTTATGTTGAATATCAGATTAAGGAGTTTGACAAGTTATCACCACAAACACAGTCATTTATTTATTTTGTCTCGTTTTCAGAGCATGGTGTCCCTATAAAGATATTAGATGCCATTGGACAGTGGAATATAGATAATATAAAAAGTGAGATAGCAGATAAGAATCTGCTGATTATAGTTCCTGAAAAAGCTGTAATCGCAGACAGAATGCTTAGAAAGGCAATATATAATCGATTGATTAAAACAGATGTAAAAGGTATTGCATCTGATATATCCAATGCATTCAAGGCTAATAAGCCGAATTCGATTACGGAATTGAATCTCTCTCTAAAAGCATATGAAATACTCGGAATAAAACAGAACATTGCTGAATCATATCTTAATATTGCCAAGAAATATTTGGAATATTTGCAATTGGATGAAGCTTTAAAGACAGTAAGGAAGGCATTGGAAATATTCAAGAAATCGAATGAACAGAACAAATATGAGGATGCTATTTTTGTTATAGGAAACATTTATTCCGAAATGCACAGATATAAAGATGCGAACAGATGGTATCTTAAGATCAAGGATACGGACAATCCGGAACTTAAAGGGAAAATATTTATAAATCTCGGCATCGTTTACTCCTCAATTGGCAAATATGATCTTTCAATCAATATGTTTGATAATGCAATTGAATATACGAAGGGGGAAGACAGGGCGAGGGCATATATAAATAAAGCTTTTGATTATGATGAGATAAGAAAGTATGATAAAATAAAGAATATGCTTGATAAAGCGAAGGAGTTTGCCGAATCGGAGCATTTGAAAGGTGATATTGCATTAAATTATGCTCATTATTATGAGTATTCTGATAATTTTAAAAAATCCGAATCATATTATAATAAAGCAATACAATACTACCAATCCGAAAATAATAAAATTTCGACAATGGATGCATCGAATAGCTATGGTTTGCTATTAATGAATCATGAAAAGGTAAATTCTGCAAAGGATATATTTAGAAAATGTTTTGAATTAGCTGAAATTTTACAGGATTTTACAATGATTGCCAAATTACATAATAATCTCGGTGTTGTAGAAATTCAATTAGGCAATGAAAAAGATGCCATTTTCAATTTTACAAAAGCAAAAGGGATTGCCGAAAAAATAAACAATTATGATATACAGGTCTTGGCTCTTGCAAATTTAGGGGATTATTATCTTTCCAAATGTAGAATCGGTATGGGATTTGATAATTACAAAATAGCTGTTAATAATGTTTCTTTTGTTTCGGATAAGTTCACGAAATTATATTGCAATATTCAATATGTTAAACTTGCTATCCTGTACGGAGAAATTGACAATTTGCCAAATATTTTTGAGCAATTGGAAAATGAAACATTACAATTTGAGGACAAACACCTATTATCTCTATTTCTGTTTAATAAACTGTTGTATAAGTTTGTAAATGATATGTTCTGGGATAAAGGCATTGAATCTGAAATCGAGAAGATAGATGCATTAGAAAAGGATGATAGAAAGATATTGAAATTCATCAAAGTATACTTCAATAAGGATAATATAAATAATTATATAAAATTTTTAATCGATGTAAAAGATATAGTTGTAAATGAAGAATTTATGAAAAGAATTGAGGATAAATACGATTTAATCGATAGAAATATAATATACAAATACATTTATGACTTGTCTTCCGTAAAGAAGCGGGATTTAATATTAAAATATTGGGCGATTTCATCCAAAGATACAGGTTCATTCCTCATTATTTCCAAATTTCTTAGGTGTAAAATCAACTTTCTGAAGGAGACCCCTTCTCTTCAAGGGATGATTAGAAAAGATTTAAATGACTTACTTACTAAAGTCTACAAGAATAATGAAAATGTAAATAAATATATAGATAGACTTTTGTCTTAACGGTTTTATTATTCCAGTACAATGTTCTTATAAGATTTGAAGCCATTAGAATCCTGTATAACAATTAAATAGACACCTCGTTTAAGAGTTTTTTCAAATATGTATTTCTCGTTATTCATTTGGAATTTCAATATTTTTCTTCCGCTTAATGAGTAAATATTTACATTAAGTGATTTCATATTGCCTGAAATAAATATTGAACTATTAAAAAGGTGAATATTATTCTTCACTGCCCTTTTATATTTATTAACGATTCCCGAATAAGGGATTCCATTAATTGTATAATCAAGATAATCGAGTGCTCTTAAAAATAAATTCCCCTTATCAGTGGAATTGCCAATATATTTTGTAGAAAAAGAGAAGTATATATCTTTACCTGTTAAACGCTCATTTGTGTTGCCTACATTGTAAATATCCTTATTAAATTGAATCTTAAGAATATCTTTAGATATATTAGAAGTTACACTATTCGTTATACAGGAGTCAATATTGGTTGAAAATCCTTCCATTATTGAACCTGTATCTCCATTTAAGTAATTGTCATTAGTCATATTTATGATGTTTCCAGAATAACTGCATTGAAAAAGAGCGTTTAAGAATCCACTCAAATTACTGTTTTGAGCGGCATAGCTGCTTATCGTGAAAATTTTCCCTCCGCTTTGCTCAATATAATCTGTAATATATAACTGATCATTGTCTGTAAATGTGTTTAGTGATTCCTCTCCGCATACCCATATAACAATGTCAAAAAACGACATTAATGAATCATTGGGTCCATCATTTCCATTAGAGACATAGTATGTCATGTATGGTATATTTTCATTTGCAAAAAGGGTTTTAACATCCTGTACAGAACCATCATCGTTGTCATCTTCGACAATCAATATATTTGCCCATCCGAAATATGACATTATTTTTTGCATATAAAGATCATTGTATGTCATAATTTCGCCATTTATAATGCTTGTTTCGTGTATGTTGCACATTGCTCCGAAGGGGGCAGACTGAACGATTACATTGTTAGAGTATAAATAGATATTATCTTTTGTTCTGGCTCTTGAGTGCCCCACACTTCTTGCTAAAATATATTTACTTTTCACTTCGGTTAAAACATCGAAGTGTTTTCCACTGGCAGATGTGTCAACATATATTAAATCGACACTAGAATCAGGAGGTGTCCCGAAAGGAAATGAAAAAAATAAGCCATTTGATAATGAACCGCTAACACCAAACAATGAATCGACATTTCCAATATCATTACCCGGAGAAATTAAATGAACACCAAGTAGTTGTAAAAATGCGGGATCAATTGCCGTATAATACTCTACAAAATTATTACCTTCGACATAAACGGATTTGTTATCCGTATTTAAAAATCCCTTGATAGAATTAACCTCTGAGGGGGAAAGAAAATTATACTTTTCCCATGCAAAGGATAAAAACAGGACATCATAATCGGATATAAGTGTTGAAAAATCCGGTAAAACAGTGTCTATATTAATATTGTAAAACCCAAGTTTATTTAAAGATTGTATGAATAACAATTCTATATCAAGTGAGTCAGATATATACTGAGAATATATTTTTCTTCCACCGTCCTTATCCAATAAAAATATTCTGCAATTTGCAGGTATTTCATTAGAAAATAATGACAACGATATTAATAATATAACAATTAATAAAATAAATTTCTTCACTTGTACCTCCTTTAATATAAATTATATTATATTATTAAAAATATCAAAAGTCAAATTTACTATTAAAAAAGGGCAGAGATTGCTGCTCTTTTAAAGATTCTAAAAACCTATTTTACAGAATAACTATCGAGCTCCATTGTGCTTTTCGATTTTGTTATTGAATCAATAGTCGTTTCAAAATACATTTTTATAAGCCCAATACCATTTGCAAACCATTGCCAGGTCGTATCATTGTTTACAACGGATGCTATCCTATATGCATCGAATGTACCTGCAGGAACTTCGATATGTTCAATTGCAATTACCTCTATATGAGAAGTGTCAGTATCCCATGAACTCCCTATATCGATTTCCTTTGGTGCCATATAATTACCATCGCTCTGATTTAAACTGTCATATTGAAAATATGCAGTATCCGCTTTCTCGATGTACAAAATCATATTGCCCATTAAAGCAAAATTAAAAAGAGAATCAGTTGCCCCTGCCTGTATCTTGTATGCTTCTTTATTATTGCCAAGTGTAACCTTATTTACAATTTCCCGCCTTATATGAATGGTTGTGTCATTTACAATTGAATCTCCTAAAAATGTCTGATTCACCATTTTGCTATTCCAGTAATTTCCTACAGCAAGAGGATATATATCATTGTTTTTTGTTTGAAACAGAGAACATCCTGTGATTAAAAGTACTGCTACAATACTGATTATCAATATACCTTTTCTCATAATACCTCCTTTAAGGGGTTGTGGTAATGTGAGGGTTTAATCAAAGAGAACAATACAATATCTTATAATTATTCATTTCTGTCTCTTATGATTTAATATCATAATATTTTTTCACTATCAGATTTTTCTATACAAGTTCCTCCACAGGAAAAATCAATAGCTTCAATCCTTCATTTATATATTCATTCTTAATTTCTTTAAGCTTTTCCTTTATGATATCAATATCATTTTCGTTATTAAGTATGGAAAAAATAAGTTTGTTTGTTGTAGGCCAAACACTATTGCCCATATGGGGTTGCGAATTCTTACCCTTTCCCAATACTTTCTCAAACAATGTGAATTTTTCAATTATACCATCAAGTGCTTCATTAACCCTATCTTCGATAGCTGAGTTATATATAATAACGATACATTTCATAATTCTTTACTCCTTTTTATTTTTGATTCGAGTATTGAATAGATAAGAGGAATTATAATCAGTGTTATAAGTGTTGAGACAAGTAGTCCTCCTATTACCGTTATACCAAGAGGAGACCATGACTCGGAACCTTCTCCTCTGGATAAAGCAAGAGGCAGCAATCCGAATATCGTTGTTGTTGCTGTCATAAGAACAGGTCGAAGGCGTCTTTTTCCCGCATTTACAATGGCAGGAATGAGATCATATCCTCTTGCTCGCAAAAGATTCGTATAATCGATTAGAACTATCGCATTATTTACAACTATACCAACAAGCATTAATAGTCCTATATAACACATCAAACTGAATGAGTTCCCTGTAATGAAGAGAGCCCAAATAACACCGGTTAAAGCGAATGGAATTGAAAACATAATTACAAACGGATCAACAAATGACTCGAACTGTGCTGACATAACAAGATAAACGAGGAGAATTCCTATAAGAACAGCAAATAGCATATCATTAAATGATTCTTGTTGACTTTCCATAGATCCGGCAATTTTTATAAAATCTACATCCAAAGGTTTAGGGTTGTTTTTAAGCACCCTATTTATATCGTCTCTTATTTCTCCAAGGTTTCTTCCCGAATAAGATGCATTAACACTTAAAAACCTTATCTGATCTTTCCTTTCTATGCTTAATGGAGCTTCTCTTTTTTCAACTGTAGAAATGGCACCAAGTGGTAGTATATTACCTTGAGGTGTTTGAATCGGTATTTTTTTCAATTCCTCCTCGTTATTTATCTCATTTTCTTTAAATTTCATAAATATATCATACTCATTTCCCTTGATTCTATAAACGGAGACTTTCGATCCCTGAAGAGCGGAGTATATAACATCTGATATACCATATACGGAAAGTCCCTTTCCCATTGCTTTTCCTCTATCGATATTTATCCAAAATTCTGGTTTATTCTCTTCTCTTGAGATTGAGATATCTTTAAGTCCTTTGATTTTCTCGAATTCCGATTTGAGTTTTAGAGCATATTTCTTTGTGGCATCAAGATCATATCCGTAAATTTCTATTGAAATCGGACTCCCGCCCGTTAATATCGACATTTCGGAACCTTCCGAAGAAACCTCTATGTTATATATACCGGGTATTTTCTTTATCGCCTTTCTTAAATCATCGGAAACCCTTTTAGATGAACGCTTTCTCTCCATTTTTGGTTTAAGACGGCACATCATGTTTATAGTATTGTCTCCCTCTTCCATACCAAAAATAACACCCATATTAAATTCACTTTTTCCAATCATGATTCTGTATTTTGTAATTTCCGGGAACTCATTTTTTATTATATTATCTATTTTTTCTCCAACAACCTTTGTATGTTGTAAATTTGTACCTGTTGGCATTTCAATAGTTGCCTGTATCATCGATTCATCAGACTCGGGCATAAACTCCGTCCCCACCTGCTTGATTAGTGATAATGAAAGTATAAATATAACAAAAAGAATGGATAATACAATTGTTTTATGCTTTAATGCCCAGTTTAAAAAATCACTATAACTGTTCTCAATCCTTTTAAATATTCTAATTGTAAAGGAATCTTTATCTGATTTGCCAAGTGTTTTTCTTTTTTTCAAGATTCTTGATGAAAGCATAGGAGTAAGCGTTAGAGATGCAAAAAGACTGCCAATCAGTACTACTGAAATAGTTATAGCTAATTGTTTAAAAAGAACTGATGTAAAGCCATTAATGAAAAATAGGGGAATGAATATGGCAATCGTAGTTAAAGTAGATGCGATTATAGCTGATGCCACTTCATTGGCTCCGAATATACTTGATTCAAGTCTTGTGTGTTTTTCTTCGTCTCTATGTTTGAAAATGTTTTCAAGAACAACAATCGAATTATCAACAACCATTCCAAGTGCTATTGAAAGCGATGACAAGCTTATGATGTTAATTGTGCCTTTTGAAAAGTATAGATATACAAATGCAATTATTAGCGAGAAGGGAATTGTTAGGGCTATTATTAAGCTCCCTCTGATATTCCAGAGAAAAAAGAATACGACTATTACAACAAATATAAATCCCCATAATATTGTTCTAACAAGATTATTTATGGAGCCTTCTATGAATTGGCTTCCGTCCATTATTGTTCCTATCTCAATACCCTGTGGCAATATTCTTTTTATATTGTTTAATTCGTCTTTTATGTTATTTGCAACCTTAACGGTATTTGCTCCCGATTGTTTTTGGACTATAAGTACAATGCCCTCTTTTCCATCGATAAGATTTACCATTTTCTCTTTTCCGGGACCAAATGTTATATCCGCAACATCTCGTAACAAAATGGGATTGCCCATTTTTGTATATCCGATAACAACATTTTTAATGTCATCGATACTCGAATATTCCCCGGGTACCCTAATGGAGTACTGTTTTCTGCCTACTTCAATATTACCGGCAGGCATTGTTAGATTGTTGGCAAGGATTAATCCTTTTATCTGATTTATTGATATATTATACTGTATTAATTTTTGGGGAATCAGGTCAATATTTACCTTATTGTGTTTACCACCCATTAATTCTACCGCACCGACACCCGGGATTTCTTTAAGTTTATCAACAATCAGTTTATCGGAAATATCGTAAAGATCACTTGTGTTGATGTTTCCTTTGATACTTAATACCATAATGGGCATCATAGATGCATTGAATTTCATTATCATCGGTTCTTCTACATCTTCAGGCAAAAACTTTTTAATCATACTGATTTTATCTCTTATATCACTTGCTGCCACATTGATATCACTACCCCATTCGAATGTAGATGTAATAACAGATATATTCTCGGAAGATTTGGATTCAAGCTTTTCTATATTTGGAACGGTAGCTATTTGGCTTTCGAGGGGTTTTGTAACCTGTTTCTCTATATCTATAGGCGAAGCTCCGGGATATACGGTTATAATGCTAACCATTGGTAATTCAATCTCCGGGAAAAAATCTATAGGTAAACCTCTAAAAGATATAAATCCGAGGATCAAGATAATGATAAAGATTACTGTTGTTAAGATTGGTCTTTTAACTGCTAATTTTACCATCATTGCCTCCCTATTTCCTCTACCTCTTCTTTATCACTTATTGATTCAACTCCTTTTATGATTAATTTATCACCTTCATTAAGACCTCTTACTACAGCAATACCTTTCCCTGAATAAAGGATATCAATGGCAATCATTTGTACGGTTGAGCCATTTAATATGAAGGCAAAATTCCCTTTGTCGGTGGTTTTTACAACAGCACTTTCAATAATAAATATATTATTATATTCCCCGATCTTAATACTTGTATTTACTACAAAGCCGGGTCTTAATCGTTTATTGATATTATTTACTGTTATTTCTACAAATCCGGTTGATGTCACAGGATTTATCATACTTGCGACTTTACTTACATAACCATTGAATATTTTATCAGGATATACATCTGATTTCACATATGCCTTAGAACCGGATTTAATTTTTAACAAATCTTTATCAGGGACACTAATAATAATCTTAACCTTTGATAAACTTGCTACAGTTGCAATTGGGCGATTGGGAATAACAACCTCCCCTCGGGAAAGACTTAAATTGCCGATAGTTCCTGAAATCGGAGATTTTACAGTAGCTGGTTTGAATTCCAGTCCAACAATAGCTCTATCAATCTCTGCAATTGCCTGCCCCTTTTTTACATAATTTCCCTCTCTAACAAGATACTTGATAAACTTTCCGGGAACATCGGGGAATATCGATGCTTGATTAAATCCTTTTATATTCCCGTAATAATCAATTGTTACATCATAGTTCGTATCGCTAACTATTGTTGTCTCGACAAATGTTTTAATAGGTTCTTCTATGCTTATTTTCCTGTCCCTTATATATACAAATCTTATAACAATTAGGATTATTATAAATAATGCTAATAGAATCCAGAATTTTTTCATTATTTCTCCTCACTAATATTTCCGGTAATATATTTTATTTGATAATAATTTACAATTGCATCATATTTCGATTGTAATAGATATACATTTGCTTTCATCAATCCAACCTCTGCATCCATATAATTCGTATTTGTAATAAGCCCTTCGTCATACTGGATTTTTGCAATATCCAATGCTTCCCTTGCTTTCATAACATTAACTTTCTGGGCTTTGCAGTTTTCCAGGGCAAGATTATAGTTAGAATATAATGAATGTACAGCCATTGTTATACCTTCATTCAACTGTTTTTCAGCTAATTCGATTATTCTCAGATTCGAATTCGCTTTTCTAATATCCGAAAGGGTTTTTCCTCCGTTAAACAAAGGGCAAGAAACAACTAAATTTGCTGCCCAGGATCCTTTCCATCTTTCATTCATACCATCAGGCCACTTGTAATCATAGACAAAAAGCCCAAACAATGTTGGTAAATTAGCTGTTTTTGCTATTTTAACACTTCTTTCAACAATGTTTTTTGTTAATTGCAATATTTTAACCGAATAATTGTTTGTAAGAGCAAGATGTTTTAATGAATCTTCATTCAATTTCTCTTCTCTAAATGAAATTTCCCCTTCAGGTGTAAATACCGTATCATCAATATTCCCAAGTAGCATTCTAAAGCCCTTCAATGCCAGTGAATATGAATTATTTGCTCTGTTTTTTTGAGGAATAAGATCTGCAAGCTGTGCTTCCGCACTTAACAAATCGAATTTTGAAGCTTGTCCTTCATTGTATCTCTTTCTTACAATCTCGACATGGCCTGATACATCTTTTATGGTATTGTCCATTAAGGTGCTAAATTCCTTAGCCATTATTGCACCATAATATATCGATATAACCTGAATTGTCAGAGAGTCCTTCTTTGCTGAATATTTTATCTGTGAAGATTTAAGATTATCTTCTGCAATTTTATATCCTTGAAATATTTTTCCCCATGTAAAGAGGGGTTGTTGAACCTGTAATTTGCCATCCCAGTTATTAATATTCCCCATTGTTATAGTCATTGGTGATTGTCCCGGAATCATAGCCGGAATTTCAATAAATGGAGTTTCATTTAGTCTTGTATATGATCCGTTGAGACTAATATCCGGAATAAAATTGGATATGGATGATAATTTCCCTGCTTTTGCTTGATTAACTTCTTCATAAGTGGATTTAATGCTTAAATTGTGTTGTTTGGCATATTTAATTGCATTTTCTAATGTTATGCCGTAAGTAAAAACCGGTAATATAATGAGCAGAACAAATAGATTCTTAATCATTTTACCTCCTTCAATAGGATTTTTTTATAATATTCAATTAGTTCTCTAATCCTTTTTTCAAGATTTTTAAAGCTTTTTATATAACCACCATAGTAAAGCATTACAGAGTGTTGCATGCTTCCTATAATCATTGAAGTTAATGCATCTGCTGAAATTTCTGAAACGATTAAACCCTCACTTTGTCCTTTCTCAAGAAAACTCTTCAATATTTTGTATCGACTAAATTTATTTTGCATAGGTAATTCCTTATTTTTTTCCATTATCCTATGTAATCTTGCTACATCGAATGTATACAATTTTATAAGTTTATCGCTTTCTTTTAACCATATGATAGATTGCTCAAGCATCCTATCAAGTTTTTCTTTAAAATTCATATCACTATCCATAATCTTTTTAAGATCAGATGTCATCATTCTTATAATATATATAAAGACTTCAAGAAAAAGATTATCCTTACTCCCAAAATATCTGTATATAGTACCTTTTCCAACATCTGCCTTTTTGGCAATATTGTCTACATCCGTATTGTCATAACCATATTTGGAGAATTCCTCGATTGCTTTTTTGATTATTAATATACGCTTATCATCTTTCTTGTTATCCAATAGCACCTCCCGATTATAATGCGGACGGACTTGTCCGTCCAATATCTAAATATATCAAATATTTCATATTTGTCAAGAGTTTTTCTAAGAAATAATGTAGATAGGCATATT
>JAGLYS010000181.1 GCA_023132105.1 Caldifarciminota bacterium | reverse complement strand
ATGATTTCGAAATGTCCGATCTGTTTTTTGATGAATTGAAAATACACGAACCTGATTATAATCTTGAAGTTGGTTCCGGAACACATGGAAGTCAAACTGCCGATATAATATTGCATCTCGAAAAGGTGTTAATGAATGAGAATCCGGATATGGTTATAATATATGGAGATACAAATTCAACATTAGGGGCATCGCTTACTTGTGGTAAATTATATTATCCAATTGTTCATGTTGAAGCAGGTGTTAGAAGTGGTAATATGCATATGCCTGAAGAGATTAATCGTATTGTTACCGATAAATTATCCTCTATTCTTTTTACTCCAATGAAGTCCTCAGTCGAAAATTTAAAAAATGAAGGGATATCAGAAGGGGTATACAATACAGGGGATATAATGTATGATATATTAAAAAACAATCTAACCCAGATAGAACATAGAAAAAGATTCTTAGAGCAATTGTCAATAAAGGAGAATGAATATATTCTTGCAACAGTGCACAGAGAAATAAATACAGATAAAGAGGGTTTGTGCAAGATAGTAGATGCTTTTTCTAAAATAAATGAAGTTATTATTTTCCCTATTCACCCTCGAACAAAGAAAATGCTTGTTAAATATAATTTATTACATAAACTTATTGGCAAAAGAAATATAAAATTAATTTCCCCTGTAGGATATCTTGAAATGCTAATATTAGAGAAATTTGCACGAATAATCGTAACTGATTCAGGAGGAATACAAAAGGAGGCATATATAATCGGTGTGCCGTGTATAACCCTAAGAAATGAAACAGAATGGAAAGAAACGGTTAGAGACGGTTGGAATATACTTGTAGGAAATGATAAGGAAAAGATAATAGATTCAATAAATAGTTTTCACCCAAAAGGGAGAAGGAAAAATATTTTTGGAGACGGGAATAGTGCATTAACAATGAAGGGTATTATTATTGAGTATTTAAATGAACAGTAGGTTGACTTTTTTCGATTATTTTATTATCTTTAATAAACAATTAGGAGGTATGTATATGAAAAAATTGTATTTAGTGTTTTTCGCTTTGGTTTTAACAATTAATTTATGGGGTTATGCTATACCAACGGCAAATAGTGATTTTAGAGGTGTTGTAAATAAAGACCTTGCTATTGAAATAGCAAAAGCCAAATTCTCTTCTGTTTATAATGTTAATAACATTT
>JAGLYS010000180.1 GCA_023132105.1 Caldifarciminota bacterium | reverse complement strand
AATTCGTTATAAATTCGTGAATTAGTGGTGGTTTCCCCCCTCCTTGTCATTCCTTTGAAAACAGGAATCTGCAATTATTCCAACTTTTATTTCTCCCTTCCCCTCTCGGCTGAAGTCTGGCGTCTGTCGTCTGGTGTCTACTACTCATTATTCGTGAATTTATGTTAGTTCTCATCCCCTATTGACAAGACTTAATATGTGTGATAGTTAGATTTTTATATGAAATATCCAAAATCAGATTTATTCTACTATCTATTATTTTTTACCATATCAATTTTAATTTACTTTAATAATTTTAATCATTATTTTCTTTCCGAGGATTTCAATGGTGTATATAAACTTGGGAACTATACGATACCACAGATAATAAATAGCTTTTCAAACTTCAATGTTCTTTTGTATAGACCATTTATAACTCTTTTCAATAAACTGAATTTTGTGTTATTAGGAGACAATCCATTTTGTTGGAACACAATCAATTTTTTATTGAATTTTATTAATACCGTCTTAATATTCGGCATTTTAAATTACTTTTTCAAGAAAAACGAATCCTTTTTTATCACTGTTCTATTTCTTGTCAATTTCTCTCATCCGGAAGCTGTAATATGGATGTCTGGAAGGACTAGTCTACTTATTACAATGATATTTCTTTTATCATTCTCTTTTTTCCTCGGATACCTGAAGAATGGTAATAAATTATTCATTTTTATATCTGTTTTAATTTACTTTTTTGGGTTTTTCATCAAAGAAAATATATATATCTTTCCTTTTATTTTAATCTTTATTTTAATCATACAAAAGAGAAAAAATTACAGAATATTGATTCCCTACTTAATAATTCTCCTGATCTTCATCTTTATTAGAATAGGTCCTCTATTAAATAATCAATCATCGGTTGTTAATATCAACATAGGTTTTAATTCAATAAAAAATCTTGCATATATATTTTCAGGCACATTGATACCTATTGATTATGCTTATGTTCAGGATATTTACGGAAAATATTCATTACTTCAACTGTTTTCGATTTATCCTGTTCTCTATAGTCTTATACTTACACCTTTGTTTTATTTAATTTTAATATTTGAAGGAAGGAAAAGGGCTCTTTTTTTAATCACTTTATATATAATACTTTCTATTCCTGTTGTTTTCCTCCCCGGAAGCGGAGAAAGATATCTCTACCTACCTTCGATTATCACCAGCATACTAATATTTGCATTAATATTTAAGAATAATATCATTGGTATAAAATACAAATATATCTTATATACGATTGTTGTCATTTTCTTCTCTTTCATATCCATTATAAAAGGGAATTACTGGAATGATGCTTCTTATATCTCCAAATCGATTGTTAATCAGATTAAACTAATTTCGAATAGAATACCTGATAATTGTAATATATATATCAATGATTTCCCGGATTCATACAAAGGAACTTATATACTAAGACATGGCATCGATGTAATTTTCGAGTATATTGCAAAGAAAAATGTTAATGTTTTAAAACATAAAGAGGTTCGTAACGCAATTACTCTTGAATACAGAGAAGGTACGGTCCATATTAAATAGAGAACCTATAAATGGAAATTTAAGAAATGAATATTATAACAAAATTTAATTATTATATAGAATGGTTTATCAAGTGTAAAATTTTCAAGAAAAAGATTCCATTAACAAGTTCTATTATTATAACAGATAGATGTAATTTGGAATGCAAACATTGCTCTGTTGCACATCTGGGATATAAACCAATGTCTTTCAAAGAAGTTACATCCGACATAAATGATTTATTTAATACAGGATCAAGGGCACTTGTAATAACAGGAGGAGAGCCTTTTATGTGGGAAGACAAAGATTACAATCTTGAGGATGTTATAATATTTGCGAAAGAATTGGGGTTCTTTAGGATTGTTATTTGCACAAACGGTACATTTAAACTTGAATCCAGTGCGGATTATCTATGGGTAAGTTTGGATGGTTTTCCTGAAGAACATAAGGAAATCAGAGGAGATATTTATACCAAAGTTGTTAAGAATATTCTTTCAAGTAATCATAAAGGTATATATATCAATTTCACAATCAGTAATATAAATTATAATGATTTTGATAAATCCGCAATGAAAATATTAAGATATAAGAACATAAAAGGCATTCTATTCCATATTTTTACGCCGTATATAGGAGCAGATACTACTTTGCTTTTAAGTAAAAATAAAAAAATCAATGTTCTTAATAGAATATATAGATTAAAGAAAAAATATCCCTATAAAATTTCCAACACATTCGACGGAATTAAAGCAATGAGATTCGATACATGGAAAAGACCTGTTTGGGGTAGTATTACCATTAATCAGGGGGAAAAAAGTATTTGTTGTTGCCGTAAAGGTATTTATAATAAAAATGTTTGTAGTCAATGTGGTTGTACACCTGCTGTTGAAACCTGGGTATTACAACAGGTTAAACCACTTACGATTATTGAAAATTTGAGATTCTTGTGATGAATTTCTATACCGTTAATCCCTAATTTTATTAATTATGCTAAATAATTTATTCTTAATCTATCAATCTTTGTTATTGAAATTAATGCTATCTGCTGCAAGCTTACCCGTTGAAAATGCTGATTGAATATTATAACCTCCTGTTTCTCCATCAATATCAATAATTTCACCTGCAAAATATAAATTTTTTACCAGTCTTGATTCCATTGTCTTGGAATTTATTTCACTTAAATCTATTCCACCTCTCGTAACCATTGCCTTATTAAAACCATCAACTCTATCAATATATAATGTAAAATTAACGATACTATGAATCAGATTTTCCCTTATTCTCTTTTTTAATTCATATGAATACAGGTTTAATGGTATATTTAGATTATTAAAAATTACAAATATAATCCTTTCCGGAATATCATACATTTTGAGAATATTGATTATTTTCTTTCTTTTATTTTCTTCGATTTTTTTTCTTAAATCCCTTTTTAACATCTCTTCATTCGCAAAGCCAGTTAGATCAATCTTCAGCACATCTCCCCTCTCGGCATACCTTGATATATTTAAAACAGCAGGTCCCGAAATACCATCATGAGTAAACAGAATATCATTTTTTGTTTTTATTATTTCCTTACCCATTCTATAAAGCGAGATATATTTCCTCTTCAATGATATGCCATATAACTTGAGTTTTTTTGAATTTTTTATACGGAAAGGTGTAAGAGCAGGTTTGGGAGAAATAATCGAATGCTTGAATTTTTTTGCAAATTTGTATCCGTCTCCTGATGATCCCGTAACGGGATATGATTTCCCCCCTGATGCAATTACCAATACTTTAGATAATAATATTCCTTTATTCGATTTAATAATAAAATCATTACCTTTTTTAAATGTGTCATTAACAGTTGTATTATAATGAAATGCAATGTTTTTATTATCACATGTAGAAAGCAGAGCTTTTAAAATATCAGTCGATTTTTCTGATTCCGGGAATACTCTCCCCTGTTCATCGATTTTCGTATCAATACCCATTTCACCAAAATAGTTTATAATGTCCGTATTGGAATAATTATAAATAGCATGTTTTAAAAAATTCCTATGTTCATAATAGTGTTTCA
>JAGLYS010000018.1 GCA_023132105.1 Caldifarciminota bacterium | reverse complement strand
ATCCTCATCCGGTTCAGTTACAGGATATCTCGAATAGTTATCATGTTTTATAACATTAATTATATCAACATATAAGTCATTTGTTTTTAATGTAGAGACCTTTATTCTTGGTGTCATTATTTCATTAACGGTTAAATTCGAAAAACTTAGAAAATTCTTAATGAATTTTGCTTCTGAAAGATCTATAATCCCTTTGTTTTTACTTAATTCAATCAAGGATTTATATTCTGAAATGGTATATCGCTTTTCATCATCTTTCCCCCCGCCAAAATGTAATACTTTGGAAAGTATAAAACTTATAGGGGAAAAAGCAATATACATAATATATGCTAAAAAGGAGGTATGGATGGCAAAATATCTATTTAATTTTATTGCATATATTTTGGGGAGATATTCAGAAAAGATGATGACAATTAGAGTCATTAATAAAGTTAATATCAATAAAACGAGCTGTTCATTGATTCTTAAAATCTGGAAATGATTTGTGAGTCGTGATGTATAATAGCCTATAGATACATTGATAAAATTATTATAAAATAAAACAGATATAAGAAATCTATCGGAATATTTCATGAGGAAACCAATTCGTTTGTATGATTTTTTCTTTTTTCGTTCAATATCCTTTATGTCTATATGTGATAAGGAGAAGTATGCCGCTTCAAGTGCAGATGTAAATGCCGATAGAAATATCAAAGAAATAAGTGTTATTATTAAAGTAATCATAAAATATTTAGCTTTTTAAATTTATTCATATATAGATTCTCAAGCTCTTGCATTCTGTTTCGTTCTTTTTTGTTAATATGATCATAACCCGCGACATGCAATGCTCCATGAATCAGTGTTCTTTTTAATTCTACTTCGATAGAGCAATTGTGTAGTTTTGCTCTTCTTTCTATTACAGTCATACATAAAGCAATGGAGGAAAGCACAATTTCTTCATCTGTAAACTTGGAATAGTTAAATGTAAGAATATTCGTTGTTTTGTTTATTTTCCGATAAGTTCGATTATATTTTCTCATTTCATTTTCATTGATAAAAATGATTTCTACTATTTTATTTCTATTTATTTTATCTATTTGCTCTTCAAGGATAATATATATGATTTTTTTAATATTATATTTTACTATTTTACAACACGAAGGAGGGATTATTTCAGTTTCCATTGTTATTTTTCTGTAAATTCCTTAGTAGACGGATAATGTAGTCTTTTATGGTTTATTGCAATAAGATAGGGAAGAAAAGCTTCCTTTATTTTTTCAATATCATTAAAATTTAAAGGTGTGTTATTAAGTTGATTGTCCTGCAATTTGTTTTTTACTATCTGATTTATAAGTGCTTCGATACGGTGAGGAACGGGATTTTTAAGAACTCTGATAGCAGCTTCAATAGAGTCCGCAAGAAGTATAATCCCGGCTTCTTTCGATGTAGGACTTGGTCCGGAGTATCTAAAATCCGATTCCATAATAGATTCTCCGTTATCTTTCGCCTTAAAATAAAATCCTTCCATAACCGAATTACCATGATGCTGTTTGATAATGTCGATAATTTCTTTTGGTAATTTATACTGTTTTGCCATTTCAACACCATCTTTAATATGATTTACTATTATAATTTTGCTCATACTGGGGGCTAGACTATTATGTGGATTTTGAATATTAATCTGGTTTTCAACAAAGTAAATTGGATTTTTTGATTTACCAATATCGTGAAAATATCCCCCTACTCGACACAGTAGTGAATTTGCATGTATCCTTCTTGCCGCTGCTTCTGACATTGTTGCTACATTAAGACTATGATTATGTGTTCCAGGAGCTTCAATGGCAAGTTTTTGCAGTAGAGGATGATTAAGATCAGTAAGTTCGATTAATGTAAGACTTGATGTAATATTAAATATCCTTTCAAAAAGTGGGATAATTCCAAGGACAATAAAAATAGATACCGTAACATTAGCTGTAGAATATCCAATGTTTCTTACAATTTCTATGAATGAATTGAATTTTATCATTTCTATAAATGCAATGAATAGCATTTCTGCTGAAATTAACATTATGAGAATTAAATAAAAACCACTTCTTCTATGCAAATGATCGATATAAAGCAGAGATATTAGACTCATTATTATCAAAAATAGGAGGAGAGTAAAATTAAGACCAAATGTTACCGCATACATAAATGCTATAAAAATACCGGCAACAGCAGCAAATTTTTTATCAATAAGAAATCCAATAATCATTGCAAATGGGATAATCGTTATAAGAAATAATGAATAAGAGTGAACAAATAAAACTATTATAGTATTCAAAATAAATGCGATTAAAAATATCCATGCCTTAGAAGTATCGATAAGTATATCATAGCAAAAGGAAAGCAGAATAAAGAAAAATATTATCGAGAGTAAAACAAGAAGTAAATTCTTGCCAAACAATATTTGAAAATGTTCTCTTCTATAATTGCTTGGTTGTGATTGTTTCATAGAAATTAATTTTTCTTCGACCTCCATTGTTATCGGGTCATGGGCACGAACTATCATTTCTCCCTTTGATACAAACCCCTTTTCCAATTTGATTGCAGCAATTGCTTCATTCTGTTTGTTGATAGTTTCTTGTGAATTGTATTCAAGATTAGGTTTTAAATAATATTCGGATAGAGCTTCGATTGATCTGAAAAGGGTTGGATTTAATATTGTCTTGGATTTTGTTTTAATATATGTTATTGCCTCTTTTCTAGAGAAAATCTCATCTGCATCTATTATTTTCTCAGTATTATGAATTTTCAATATTACTTTCTTGGTACTCTTAAAAGGTAATTTGCTTTTATCCTGTATTATTCCACTTTTATACAAATTGTCGATAAGTTTCAGGAAGAATCCTTCAATCTTTATATTATCTTTATTTAGTAAAGTATTATATATAATATCATCAAATGATGTATTGCTGATGCTTTTTACATAAGCGATTTTATCAGAAAGGGGTATTTGCTTATACATTTCTTTATTTATTAAACTAAAAAACTTATTTATATCATCTTTGATTTGAACGGTTGTTGTTTCCTTGTAATCAACAACAGGAAGGGTATTGTCTATTGTTTTGGCTTTTTCCTTCTCAATCTTCGCACTGTCCTTTAAAATCGGGAAATTATAAGGAGCAATAATATCCTTTGTAGCGATAGCCCCCACATTAATTCTAATTGCAAGATTTTTGGGTTTCGGAGTTATTATATTTAAGAACAAAATTATCATTAATAATGAGAAAATCCAGAGGTATTTTGAAAAGTGTTTATAATTACTTATTTTTTTATAAAAATTGCTTATCTCAACTGTCATTTTCTTTGTTTCCATTCTTTATCATATTGTAATTTTCATATGCCAGAATAATATCCCGAATAAGCGGATGTCTTACTACATCATTTTCATCAAAATAAACAAATTGAATGCCCGGGATATTATCTAAAACACTCTGTGATTCAATAAGTCCGGAAAAAACACCGCTTGGTAAATCTACTTGTGTAATATCTCCGGTTATTACAAGATTTGTGTTTAAACCCATTCTTGTGAGAAACATTTTCATCTGTGTCTGTGTAGTATTTTGAGCTTCATCTAAAATAACAAAAGCATCAGACATTGTTCGCCCTCTCATATATGCAAGGGGACTGATTTCAATTAGCTGTTTACTAATTAAGGTTTCAACCTTATCAAAGGGAACCATATCATATAAAGCATCATACAAAGGTCTCAAATAGGGGAGTATCTTATCTTCATAATTACCTGGCAGGTAACCAAGAGATTCTCCCGCTTCAACGGCAGGTCTAACGAGTATTATTTTTTTAATCCTATTTTGTTTTAGAGCTGATACGGCTTTAGCTACTGCGAGATATGTTTTACCTGTTCCCGCTGGGCCTATTGAAATAACAATTTTGCTGTTTTGTATAGCATCTATATAAAACGATTGATTTTTACTGCGAGGTTTTATCCTTCTTTTGTATGTATCTATTGTAATATTATTATATTCAAGGCTATAATCCTTAAGTACCGATTGAACAGCAAAATGTAAATCATCTTCCGAAATATAATCTCCTCCCTTTACTTTATTGATAAATATGTTTAAAATTTTATTTACTCTTTCAATATCGTTTTTTTTCCCGCTTAATATTAATTTATTATTACGAAGAACTATACTAACAGGTATAAAATTTTTAATATACCTTATATTTCTATCCCCTTGCCCCAATAGAGCTAATTTATCTATATTCTCAATTTCAAATATTGATTTCATATTTAATTTATCTGGAGGGGGGAAGCCCCCCCTCTCTATATCTATTTATATTAGGGACGTGGGATATTAAGTTCCCATCCTGGGAGAATTAGATCTGGATTTTTGATAAGATCCTTATTTGCACGATAAATTTCCGGCCAGCGTCTGTAGTTTCCATGTCCATAAACCTTGTCATATTCAGCAAGTTTTGACAGCCAATCACCTGGTACTACGACATATTTTGAGTTTTCAGCAAGTTTTATCTTGCATTGCTCAAGTTCTGCTCCTATCTCATCAACCTTTCCTTGCAATTCATTCACCTCTGTTTGAAGTAATTTTACTACTTCCTCTACTTCGGCTATTTTTGTTTGTAGTTCAGCTTCCTTTGCTTTGTAGTTCTCAATCATTGATAATGCATCTTTTCCTGTGATTTTCTTTTCAGCAGCACTTAATGACACAGAGAAGAAAGCGATAAGAAATATTACTAGAATAATTAATGTTACTTTTCCTTTCATATTCTCCTCCGTTATTTACCTGTTTTTTCTTTGCATTCATTAAGCTCAGTGGTGATATTCTCAAGTTGAGTTGCTAAATTTGCTTTTTGTGTCTCAAGTTTATCTTTTTCGCTGATAAGATTGTCATACTTTGTTTGAGCTGATTCAAATGCTGATTTTGCTTCATCAAGTTCTGACAGTTGTTTTTTGTTAGCCATTTTTGGTCCGCAACCCATTAATCCTATTGTTAGCATAGCCACTGCGACCAAAAGAGTTGTTCTCGTTAGTATTTTATTCATCTAACGTACCTCCTTTATTGTTTAGATTATTCTATCAAATTGATAAATCTATGTCAAGTGATACTTCCAAATAAAGTGTAGATGAATATAGACACGGGAGGAAAGGGAAGGGAAGGAGATACAATGCGAATTTACGAATAACAGATAATAGACATCAGACTTCAGACATCAGACGCCAGCCGAAAAGGAAGAAAGAAAAATAATAACGAATTACACGAATAGAGAGGGGAATATTTTTTATTTCTATTTCACGAATTAGGGCACGATGCATCGTGCCCCTACAATTACACGAATTTAAAACTAATTGCACTAATAAAATTAGGTCAGACTCAGGGGTTTGCCCCTACAATCCATTCCTACTGCCGATTGGCTTTTTCTCAATTGCAATTAATAAGCAATACTTTACATATATATGTAATTTTGTTATATATTTAATAGTATATTGAAAAGGAGATACTATGAAAAAAACATTAAGTCTTGTAATTATTTTAATGATACTGTTTTATCCATTACTTGGCAGAAGATACATAATAAGAAAAAGACCTGTTAAGCATTTTAGATATGGTGTCGGTGCGATGATAGGTGAGCCAACAGGGATTAGTCTTAAGATGTGGACATCGAGGTCGACTGCGGTAGATGCGGCAATTGCCTATTCTATCTTTTCTAGAAATATATATTTACATACTAATTATTTAATTCAGGCAAACAATGTTTTTCATTCAAGAGATGTTCTTATCCCCTTATATTTCGGATTCGGTGGCAGGATAATTCTCTCGAATAATTCAAGGATTGGCATTAAAGGTGCATTGGGAATAGAATTTATACCTTATAAAGCTCCATTTGACATTTTTATGGAGATTGCTCCATATATGGATCTTATTCCTGCAACTGGTTTCGGTATAAATGGTGGTATAGGAATGAGGTTTATATTTTAATCAAACAACCAAGGAGGGGAGAGATCCACCACGAATTCTCGAATTTATAACGAATTACACGAAAGGGAAAGAGATAATTTTTATATTTATTTCACGAAGAGAATAGGGCTGACACGATTTACCTTACGGTGTCATCCTGAATCCTGACCTGCGTCAGGACAGGTTTATTTCAGGATCTAGCATGAGATGTTGAATCAATACTGAATCAAGTAATGTCACCCTGAATTTATTTCAGGGCCAGCACATGGCCCAGAATGACAAGAAAGGAAAAGGGATCGTGCCCCTACAATTTGCAATTTACGGTTAACGATTTACAAAAAAGATCATGTCATTGCGAACGAAGTGA
>JAGLYS010000179.1 GCA_023132105.1 Caldifarciminota bacterium | reverse complement strand
GTATACTGTGTCCATTATTAACTGTTCCGACTGTGAAATCATAATCCGTAATGCTTAATGCCGAATCGCCTGCTGCTATATTACCGTAATTCGAGCTGTCTGTATTTACAATCACATCGGGATCGGTTGTAGACAGTACGGCATTTACATTAGTAGCACCGGCTACACCGACATTTTTAAGATATACGGATAAATCTATTGTCTCTCCCGGATTGATCTGACCGTTATTATTACCCGAAGCATCATCAATAGTGCTTGATAAATATACAACAAATGGTCCCGAAGGTGAAATAACACTTATTGTGTCAAAATACGGTTCATAGCCATGTCTTGTTACCGTTAATAGCATATCAAAAGTATGATCGGGAGATGGGCTTAATGTAACAACTGCCTGGCCCCCCGAGGAATAAGATGATCCGTATAATGTATCATTATAATATAAGGAAACCAAAGCATTATCTATGTTAACATTAACAGTATATGATGAAGAACCTATTGGAAGTGTCCCATTATGTGAGATCACCATTGTTGATGGAATACCCATCCATAAATCGACGGAAGGTTCACCGATAATATTATATTCTTCAAAGTAATATTTTACATTAGGTGTTTCTCCAAGCGAATCTGCAAGGAGCATTTTCGCAATATTCAACTGCATAGATGTACTGAAATTCATCGAATCGAAGAATGCTTCATAAAGATTCGGTTCAAAAACATCATCCTCATCCCAATAGGAGTAATTCGATGCACCGAGATGACCAATTGCTCCTTTTCCCGTATTCCTTATCCATGATTCGGCAAAACAGGTACTTGAATTAAACGAACCTGTAAGACAGGCATTGCTTACTACAAACGGGTATTTGTCCTGATTTGTAAGTGACGAAATATTACTTGCTGTAAATGAGGGATCATCCCAATAAGTTACATTTCCATGACCGGAATAATTAACCCACACTACACCGTTGTTAATCGAACTTAAAATATCCGCAGTGGAGCCCCCTGTGCTTGACCAGACAGAATCCGAAGTTATACCTGCCGGATCAAGCCAAGTTGTCATACAATATCTATGTGTGCCTTCGAGCATAGAAGCATGATCATTAGAGGCAATAAACAGAGCTCTTCCGAGCCAATCCGTTGATGTAAATTGAAATTTCTCATAATTTATAACCTTACTTACATATTCGTTTGCTTCGGATAAACTCGAAACTGAAATTCTTGCTATACCCATATCAGGATATATATCCGTTCCATCTGTTCTCACATAATGCAGATCAGTTGCTTGAGCATAATCGCTGTATTGAGATGCCCATATACCCGGATATGTGTTAATAACATTTACATCTCCGATAAGGGTTACAAATGTCGGTGGTATA
>JAGLYS010000178.1 GCA_023132105.1 Caldifarciminota bacterium | reverse complement strand
AATTAAAAAAAGAGAAGTTGATATATTGTCTAAAATGTAATAAAATGAATTATGTTTGGAATCATTGATATAGGCAATACAAATATTCATATTGCCTTTTGCAATAGAGAAGAGATATCCGATTATAAGACCATTCCCTTTACGGATTATAAACTGCTAATTAATATCTTTAATTCCGTATCAATTAACAAGTATATTTTATGTTCCGTAAATAATAATAATTTTAGTAAAGTTTCGAAATTACTCGAAGGGAAAAAATCGATTGGAATCGAATTTATCAAGCCATTAAAACAGAAGGGATTCTATAAAACTATGGGGGTTGACAGGATTGCCAATACATATCATATTATCAAGAGAAAAAAGGAAGGTATTGTGCTTTCCTTAGGAACAATGAATGTAATTGATATCATTAAGGAAGGACAATTCAAAGGTGGAATGATTTTCCCTGGTGTAGAGAGTATGATAAATTGTGTTAATAGAGATGCTAATTTAATCAATGCACAAAAGGGATTCAATTATAATATAGGTAAAATGGGATTAAATACAGAAGATTGTGTATGCGCAGGGGTAGCAAACATACTAAGGAATGGTATAATATCAACAGTCAGGAAACTTCAGAAGGAGTATGATATTAATAGTATTTATTATACCGGTGGAGGATATAGGTTGGTAGAATCCGAAAGCGAATGGATTCTTGACAAATTATTAACAATGAAAGGAATAAAAGATCTGGCAAGAGATTATTATGAATGTAATTGGAATTGACAGTTCAACAAAAAATTTGAATATTGGAATTATTTCCGAAAGTAATTCATCGGAATATACCTTCGATTATTTTAAAGGGCATGCAGAAATGATTGATGAAGCATTTGGTAATGTCCTAAAAAAAGCCGGTTTAAATATAGATAACATAGATCTTTTTGTCGTAACAAATGGGCCCGGTTCATATACGGGACTAAGAATAAGCTCAGCGTTCATTAAAGGACTTCTGTTCGGGAAGAATATAAAATTTATTTCGATATCAACGGTTTATGCAATGAGTTTTCATTATAAAGATTCAAAAGAGAATATTGCAATTGCATATGATATCAGACATGATAAAATAGTATTTATGGACAACAGGGACTTCAATGAAAGGGTTTTATCGATTAGTGATTTAAGTGAAATAGATTGGTGTAATTACAAAGTTGCAGGTAATGGGATTGATTTACTTGAAA
>JAGLYS010000177.1 GCA_023132105.1 Caldifarciminota bacterium | reverse complement strand
CTCACCTGTAATATAACTACCAACATACCTTTTGACTTCACTTAATTTATTAAGATCAATAATACCCTCTATTACTATTACCTTTATGATTTTCCCTTTCTCCCACATTCTGTTGAACTCATTTTGAAAGCTTTTCACAGTTCCCTTGGCATTATTAATAATCATTATGTTTTCATTGTTCTTTCTATTGGCAGAATATGTCCAATTATATGAACCGGTAACAAGTACCTTCCTGTCTACAATCATAAATTTATTATGCATTATACCATCGGAATCAAATTTATGTATACCATCTCTTCTCTTTTCAATTTTTGCATTTATAGATTCATCTACGGATGACGAGAAATTATCTGCTGTTTTTCCAAATAGAATCCGTATCTTTATCCCATCATCTGCTTTTTTATTAAGCACATCAACAATATCTTTATCTGTAAAAACATATATGGCAATATCAATCGTACTTTTTGCTTTTTTAATTTCACCAATTAATACATCCTTTATATTCGGACTGAAGTATGATGCAATGTTAATATTCTTTGAATTATTGAACTGCTCACATGAAGTCAATAGGATAATAAGAAACAAGAGGAAAAGGGAATATTTTTTAATTATCGATTTATTCATAAAAACTTCCTTTGTGATATATAGAACTAATAATAACATTATTCCAGTTTTTGTAAAGAGAAGAAAATGATATAAACATATAGATTCATTAGCTACTTCCCTTGATTGACATTTCATATATAATACATTATCCTTACATTTATGAAAACCGAGACACTTCTAAATATACTTAAAATCCTTGCAAAAACAGAAATGAAAGCTCCGATTGTTACTTTAATAAAAGAGAGAACCAATGATCCTTATCGAATATTGATCTCTACAATTTTAAGTCTAAGAACAAAGGATAATGTGACTTCAATTGCATCGAAGAAATTATTTCAAAAAGCCCGTACACCTTTTCAAATGCTGAAATTAAATAAAAAGGAGATAGAAAATTTGATATTTCCTGTGGGATTCTACCATAGGAAAGCAGAGAACATTTTAGAGATATCCAAAACATTAGTCGAAAATTATAATGCTAAAGTTCCTTCAAGTATCGATGAGTTATTAAAGTTTAAAGGTGTAGGAAGAAAGACAGCAAATCTTGTTGTAACGCTTGGTTTTGGCAAACCGGGAATCTGTGTAGATACACATGTTCATAGAATCTCGAATAGATTTGGATATGTAAAAACAAAGACACCTGACAAAACAGAAATGGTTTTGAGAAAAAAACTCCCACAAGAATGGTGGATAAGATACAATGATTTACTCGTTGCATTTGGACAAACAATTTGCAAACCAATAAGCCCTTTATGTAGCAAATGCCCAATTGCACAATATTGTCCGAAAATAGGGGTCAAAAATCACAGGTAATTAGAATTTATCTATAATATCTATTTTATCCATTGAATTCCCAACACTGATGTTGAAATAAAACTTATGTCCCCCATACAAATTTCTGCTTATGTATATATATTCCAAACCTATTTGTAATTTTCCAAATAGATTCGTAAATCCAAGGTCAAGACTTGTCCCATAGAGATATGTAGGGGAATAGCTGGCAATGGTGTTCGAGCCCATATAGAATCTGTTTTTATTTTGCAAATATACAATTTTATTGAAATAATATCTTGTAGCTATTCCAATACCCCCTTCATATTTCCCCGTTAAACTCCTGTCATATAGATAATCGAATGATTCAATAGGTTTTAAAAATACATAATCTGCTACAACATTATCAGGTAAAACCTGATTTTTATATAATTCCGATAATATTGAAAATTCAGAAGAAATACGAATATTGATATTATCGGTAACCCTTATTGAACGCAGGAAATCCCCGACAACTTTCGCATAAGTCTCAGCCAGGTTTATATTGTCAGCAGAAATATCACTATAATCGATATAAGGAAAATTAAAACTAATCGATAGATTAATTTTGCTTCCATTGGAATTAAAATCTAAAATACTCATATTATAGTTTATTAAATATAAACCAATATATGTTTTGAAAAAACTCATATCGGGGATTTTTTTATATTTAAAGCCCATAAATAATGAAATTATAGATTTATCATTTATATTATAACCAATCAAAAAATCCAAATTGGAATTATAATGGTAATTATAATAGTTACTCCATACACTATAATATTTATAAATAAGATAATTATAGTAAAATGATGCTGTATAGTTTGTATATATGAGCGATGGGAATATCAAGTTGCTAGCCACTCCCTTTAAATAGTTTCCTGCAAAACCGTATAAGGAAACAAATCCCCCTTTATCTAACAGATTACACCTCTCATATTTACCATAAATGTTAACCCCTGCTGTGTTATTGTAAAATCCTCCAATACCAACAATGTCCTTTTTTACCGCTTTTGCTTTTAATGTTAAATTAAGTGTAGAATCATCATTACTTTCGATCTCAGGTTCAATTTCTCTAAATATGCCCATTGAATAAAGTTTGAATATGCCATTTTCAAGTTTTCTAAATGAAAATCTATTTCCCGGAGTTATATTGATTGCATTGCTAATTATCACATATTGGAATTTATTATTTGCTGTTATTTCGAGATTATTCACAATACAACTATCAAATGAAACATAATTTTCAATCATCTCTTTTCTATTATCCGTATACTTTTCTCTTCTCTCTATATCGGTTATTATCTTCGGGATTACTTTTAGTGCAGCATCATACCCGAGTTTTATCAATTCTTCTACTTTATTAAATTCGCTCCCGTTATATTTACCTACATCAGGTCTTATATAACTGCCATATTTCTTTATAGAGTCTATAGATACACCTTTTGTTAGCAGATCAATCATTGAAAAACTTATATTTATTATATTCAGATCCGCTCTCTTTAATGATTTTTTATCACTGGAAACATCAACGGAAATTACATAATCCGTTTTGAATGTATCTTTGATAATATTTGTCGGCAAATTATTATACAATCCTCCATCAAATAAAATTTCATTATTGCTCTCTATTGGACTGAAAACAATAGGGATTGCCATACTTGCTCTTACTGTTCTTGTTAATTTACCCTTTGTAAATACCAATAATTTGTTTGAATAAATATCGGATGATATGCAAAGAAACGGTTTCCACAATTTTCTAAAATCACCCTGAATTGCATTATCGATTTCCGAAAAATATCTGTACATTTTTAAATTTAATATTTTATCACTAACAATAGATTGAGGTAGTATAAATTTGCCGTTTTTAATTTCAAGGCTCAGGAATACAGGATATAAATTGAGATTATAGTTGATTGGTCTCCTTTCCAGTATTGGAGTTTCAAGAAACCAATTCTGTATATCTGTTCTTACAAATATACTTTCAATCTCAACTGCACTATATCCCGAAGCCCATAACGCACCTATAATTGCGCCCATACTTGTGCCACCAATATAATCGATTGGGATATTATTCTCTTCCAGTGCTTTTAATACACCGATATGAGCGAGTCCTCTTGCACTTCCTCCTCCCAATGCAAGCCCGATTTTCATCTCTCCCGAAAGAATAAATGGTAAAATCAAAATAATTAAAAACAACCTATTTTTCATATAAATAATAATATCATAAAAAGAAATCATTTACAATAAATAATGGTAGAGAACCAGGTCACTGATCTGAAATTCTGATTGAATTTCAAATGAATTATGAAATCATTGGAATAAAGCAATCATTTTAGAGCATCAATCTTCATTGCAATTAAATATAATATGATTTATAATAACACTATGAATCCGTTAAAGAGACTTGGTGCTATTCTGGTACTTATTGCATTTACAATATGGATCGGTTATATGGTTTTCATATTCTGGAGTGTTTTAACCAATAAAAATAATAATAAACCCGATACGACAAATATAAAAGATACGGTATCTACTATCATAAATGATACACTTGATAACAGAATACAGATCTCAGATTAATCCGTTGATTCTCTTATAAAATTCCCACATTGCTATTGTTGCCGCATTTGATGCATTTAACGAATCGATCTTTTCCGTTGTCGGAATTTTAATAATAAAATCACAATTTTCTCTCGTAAGCTTATGCATCCCTTTCCCCTCGGAACCAATTATCAAAACAACCTTTTCGTTTTTTATCAATGATATTTTATTGATATCTTTATCCGTTTCCATATCCAAACCGTAAAGCCAATAATTATTTTTCTTTAATTTCTTCATTGCATTTGCAATATTCGACACAATATATATATTCTGATGAAATAAAGCTCCACTCGAAGCTTTTATAACAGACGGTGTTATACCACAAGTTTTATGTTCAATCATTATAATACCATCTATACCGAACAGAACGGAACTTCTTATAATTGCCCCCATATTCATTGGGTCTTCGATCGCATCTAAGATTACTAAAAACTTTGCATCTTTATCCGGATGAATTGTTTTAATATTCTTGATGTTTTCGATTTCCGCAGCAATCCCCTGATGAACATTATTCTTTAATTTATTCTTAAAAAAGTCAAAATCCTTAATTAAAATTCTTATGTTGTTTTGTTTTGCCAGTTCAATAATATCATTATATGTATCATTCTTTTTATTTAAAATAGTAATCGAATTGATATTTTGCTTTGTTATAAGTGCTTCCTTAACAGAATTTTTTCCAAATATTAACATACTATAATCCTCTCTGATTTATCATAATGTTTCTCTTATAAGATTCGCATGAATTATGAGCTATTTGCATTATCATAGGCAATTTGGTTTTTCTTTTCAGTTTAATAATTATATTTATACTTTCTTTAAATGTTATATTACTTCCGGGTGAAATAAATATGGGTTTAACATTTACTCTACTCCTTAAGACATAACCTATTAACTCATCATTATCTTTTAATAAACTAAATGTATTTAATTTATTGTCCGGCATTGTATGTTTACCTGTAAGTCTTGATTTCGCACATCCTATTGTTGGTATTCCAAGTAATATTCCTGCATGTGTCGCAATTCCCATTCGTCTCATATGAGCATATCCATGCCCGTCAAAAATTATCAAATCCGGTTTGATATGTATTTTCCTGAATAATTCATAAAATAAGGGAAACTCTCTAAATGAAAGAAAACCCGGGATATATGGAAATTCAATTAATCCGTTTCGATTAAAAACGGAAACAACCTCATTTTTTTCATTATCCCATAATACAATCGAAACAAAACCTCTGTTTTCCTTATATGCAAGATCTACCCCGAATATTTTCTTTGGTTTATCTCTCATAGATGTAAAAGCTATCTTCTCTCTTAATTCCAACTGTAATGTTCTTGCATATTTATAATCCCTATTTTTTGATATTTCTAATGTTTCTTTTATCAGGTTCATATGTTGATTATAATATTAAATTCAATTGTGTCAAATTAAAATAAAAGGGAGAGGGTAAGATTAGCCACGAATAACGAGGAATAGACATCAAACATCAGAAGGGAAATATTTTTCAGGGTTTTCTATAAAAATCCTTAATATTATTTGTATATTCACAATAATCTATCGGATATTTTCTCTGAAATTTTGTGGGAGGTTTTGCTCCAATAGGAACTAACATAAGCTTTCTTTTACCATCGATTTCCTCTGTTTCTTTATCGAATTTCTCCCTATTGTCAAAATTAATATCGAAATAGTATAAATAATAAGGGATAAATTTCATATAACTTTTTTTTAATTTAAGAGATACATCTCCTAATATATCCACCAATTTAAATTGTTGTTTTTTAATTATTGCCCTTTGGAACTCCACAGCATTTAAAGGTATATCGTTAAGCATTGGGATAACATTATATTGTCCATCAAGCATAACCCATTTTCCCAAATCATCAATATAAGCTTCTGCAAGAACATGTCCTGCACTACTTTTAACTTGCTCGGCATCCCGGGTTTTCAATGCCAGAACCCTGGCTTTAATTCCAATTGATTGTAAAGCCGCAGCAGTAACTATCCCATATTCTACACACCTGAAATTCTGTCCTTCTCGTGCCTCTTTTAAAATAGTCAATGCATCTGATTTGGAAGATTGATTATTACCGCTGTGTTTCCATTGGTTATGGACCCAATCTAAAACCAATTTTACCTTTTCTAATTGATTATCCTCCTTTTCGACTAATCTATCGATTCCATAATCGATTCGTAATTGTCGTAAATACTTGTTATCAGTAGTATCCGAATAAAGGAAATAATACTTAGCATTAATGTCTGTTTCATTAAATTCAAGCTTTGAAATCTTTGTACTGGGTATAAATTTTATCAATCGTAAAAAAGGATAGCAGAACAAAAATATAATTCCTACTATAAAAACTAAAATTAAACCGATTATTTTCATATATTACCTACCTTTTCAATGATGATGATGGTGCTTCTTACATATTCCTTTCTCTAATTATACTGTTTTTATTCTTTATATCCATTTAACTATAATAATAACATACGCAGTACTCAGTAAAATGTATCATTGATTTTTAAGCTACTTAACATATTGCTTATATATATAATCACCCTCACCATAGTCCCCTCCCTGCCTACGCCGAGGCTTCG
>JAGLYS010000176.1 GCA_023132105.1 Caldifarciminota bacterium | reverse complement strand
ATAAATATTGCAAAAGAAATTCTAAAAAATGTTTCCTCTAAATATAAAGGGATAAGAATCATCTCTTGTCCTACCTGTTCCAGAACTCAAATAAATATTGAAAAACTTGTTAGGGAAATTAAGGAAATGATAAAAGATATTGTTGTAGATATACCTATAACAATTGCTATTATGGGTTGTATTGTCAATGGGCCTGGAGAGGCAAAACACGCAGATATCGGAATAGCGATGGACAAGGAGGATGGCATTATATTTAAAAATGGTAAAATATTGAAAAGAGTAAATTATTCAAATCTAAAAACTACATTCTTAGATGAATTTAATCTACTATTAACAGGAGAAAAAAATGGAACTTCTTCAAGAAATACAGAAAGGATTACAGGATAAAGAGGGTTATATTCTCTTAGCTACAGATGAAATTTCATATTTATTGGATATAAAAAGCTCATTTAATATATTTGAATTTAATCTTGTACTATTAATTACAAGGAAAAAAGTGTATTTACTTTGTACATCCTATGAAAAAGAGCAATTGAAAAAATTAACCCCATCTATCTGTAAATATGTAACGGTTAAGCAGGAAGAGATTTTCAATGAACTGTACTATTACCCGTTAACGATGCGATCATTGCTTGGAAATGATAAAATAACTAAGATATATTCACCCTCAAATATTACCGACAATATGTATAATGTTAAATCAGAAACTATTGATGATATTATATTAAAATCGGCAGCAATTAAAACTGATGAGGAGATTCAATATCTAAAAAGAGCAATTCAGATAACGGAAAAGAGTATGCATCAAACATTAAAGGATATAGAACCGGGAATCACGGAAATAGAAGCAAGAAATAAAATAGATTTTTATATATATTCGAATGGTGGAGAAAGGAGAATAGTTCCTTCAAAGGTTGCTTTTGGAAAAAACAGCTTAAGTGTTCAACCGACACCGGGTAATACCGCTTATAAAGATAGTAAGAATATATTTTTCTCTGCAGGTGCAATGTTCAGAGGACAGGGAATCAGTCTTCCACAGAATTTTGTAAAGGGAAATTTAACTGCAAAAATTCAATCGATTTTCAATCACCTGATTAATTTAAGAGAAGAACTTTATGAATATATACAACCCGGCATTAAATTGAACAATGTAGCAGAATTTTATCTTGAGAGAATAACAAATCTGAAATTGAATAAAAATATATACTTCTCCCCTGTTTCCATAGTCATATTAAATGATAGAGATATTCCTGCAACTTTATACAATAATACTATTATTAAAGAATATATGACTATCAAAATATCTCCTTCTATTTTTCTGTCTAATTTCGGAAGGTTACAAGTTACGGATATTGTGTATATCAACAAATTAAAAGATTCTATTTTGCTAACAAATACCAGATATCATTTCGGGTTATAATGTTTTTTATTCCAATATTCAATGAAGATTTCGAATTTAAGCGTCTTCCGTTTATTACAATATTTATTATACTTTTAAATGTAATAGTTTTTATTTTTACATCTCAAATCGTTTCGAGGCAAATGAAAGGGATGAATAAGATCAGTGTAAAGTTATATAATGTTACAATAGAATTAATAATGGAAAACCAAAATACTGAATATATGGAAGAGGGTTATCCCGTAATAGATGCAAATTTCCTTGAAAGGATAAAGTCAGACACTGTTTTTGATCATGAGTCCGATATGTACAAAGAATGGGAGAATTGTTATAATCAGTTTGAGGATATCAAAGCACAACTTTTATATTACAAATGGGGGGCTACCCCTGAAAAACTCTCGATCATTACACTTATTTCCGCTATGTTCATACATGGTTCATTTCTACACCTCTTTTTTAATATGCTTTTTTTATGGTTAGTGGGACTCAATATCGAAGATGATTGGGGGAAACCGGTTTTCTTATCGATTTATTTAATCGGAGGTATCATTTCGACTCTGGTATATAGTGCAATATCAGCTGATAAGAGTATACCCCTAATCGGTGCATCAGGAGCAATTAGTGTTGTTATGGGTGCCTTTATGATTCGACATTTCAAAACAAGGATACGATATTTTTATTTCATTCTGCTAATTTTTTATCCTTTCTGGGGATTTATTAATATACCTGCTTATGTAGCTCTTCCATTATGGTTTATTCAACAGATATTCGGAGCATCCATGAGTGCCAAATTGAACTCCGGAGTAGCATATTGGGCTCACATAAGTGGCTTTTTATTTGGGGTAGTTGCAGGATTACTTATAAAATTTACAGGACTCGAAAAAAATATTTTGGAGCCCCTTATTGAAGAGGAAAGAGAAAAGATAAAGATTTCTAACAATATGCAAATGGCTTTGGATAGTATAGATAATTCCAAATATAAGGATGCTATAGATTTTTTAAAGATACATTTACAAGAACATAGAAATGATATTGATGCATTGAATTTACTGATTACATCAATGGTTAAAACAGACAATAAGTTGGAAGCTTCACATTATTGCGAATATATTGCCGAAAGAGCGGATCTGTTGCATCAGGACTTAATGAATCTCTATGTAATGATGACTGATGATAATATTTTTGATTATGCAACACCAAAAACACTTTTAATATTTTCGAACTATTTCCTGAATAAGTCAAAATATGTAGATGCAATAGATATGTGTATTGAAATCTGCAAGAAGGATAATGTAAAATTGAAGAGATTAGCTTTGCTGAGAATTATAAAATTGAATTTGGATATCGAGAAATATTCACAAGCAAAGGAATATTATTTGATTCTCAAGAGAAATTTCCCTGACTCAATCGAACTTATCAATGCATATAACCTTATAAAGAGCAAAGGATTAATCAATGAGAAATAAGATATATGATATTTTAAAAGAAAAATATAAAAACAATAGCAATTTATTTAAACATATGTTGGCAGTAGAAGCTTGTATGAGCGGACTTGCCGAATATTTCAACGAAAATATAGAAAAATGGCAAATTGCAGGTTTGATTCATGATTATGATTATCTTGAGACAAAGGACAATATAGAAAAACATGGCAAATTAACAGTTAATAAATTCAAAGGGATTATTGATGATGATATTCTTCACGCAGTGGAAGCACATCCGGGTAATATTGCAAGAGAGAACCTAATGGATAAAGCATTGTTCAGCTGTGACCCATTAACAGGACTTATTGTTGCTTCAACATTAATGCATCCTACAAGGAAAATAGAGAATGTCGATGTAAAATTTGTTTTGAACAGGTTTAAGGAAAAACGCTTTGCAGCAGGAGCAGATAGAGATAGTATAAAGGATTGTGAAACTATGGGCATTAGTTTAAAGGATTTTATAGAAATTTGTTTGAATAGTATGAAAGCAATCTCTAAAGAGATCGGATTATGAAATATCTATTTATATCATTAATAATTTCTTTAATGCTTACTTCTCTCGTTTTTTGCAATGATAAAAAAGATAATACATTCTTCGATGACTCATCTAATATAAAACTGAATGAATATAATATAAATGATAAATGGTTAGGTTACGATAAATTTCATCATTTTTACTACTCAGCTTCACTTACAGGTTTATCATATTTATCAATGCATTATATACTCAAAATTGATAATAGCAACAAAAACCTTTCCAGAGTTCTCTCCGGATGCTCGGTATTATCACTTGGAGTTATCAAAGAACTTGTTGATAGAACTCATTCCTCAACGGGTTTTAGTTATAAAGATCTTACATTCGATTTACTTGGTGTTCTCACAGGACTTATTCTCTTTTCAATATACGAAAGGTAAATATATGATTATCATTACAAATGACAAGCTACCCTCAATCGGTATAGAATTACTTAAGTCGAAATTTAACGATATTTTCGTTCTATCAAATGATACGACTGAATCCGATAGAATTGAATATTATAAAAATGCTAATGCAATTCTTTCTCTTCTAAGAGATAAATTCGATGGAAATATATTGGAACAATGTAAAAAACTCAAAGTCATATCAAATTATGCAGTAGGGTATGATAATATAGATATAAATACTGCAAAAAAATTAAAAATCAGGATTTGCAATACACCTGATGTTTTAACAGACACAACAGCTGATTTAGCATTTGGGATAATGATGGCCGCAGCAAGAAAGATATGCGTAAGTCAACAATTTCTAAGAAAAGGATTATATCATGGTTGGGAACCGGATTTATTCCTTGGATATGATATATACGGAAAAACTATTGGAATTATTGGCGCTGGTAAAATTGGGCAAGCTATCGGAAAGAGATCTCTCGGTTTTAATATGAAAATAATTTATTATAAAAGGAACAGAGATTCTGATTTTGAAAATACCACGGGAGCAATATATTCTTCAATGAATGATATCTTGAAAAGGTCTGATTTTATCTCATTAAACACACCTCTTACAAAGGATACATATCATCTTATAGGGAAAAAAGAATTTAGTCTTATGAAACCAAATTCAATACTGATAAACACTTCCAGAGGATCCGTAATTAATGAAAAAGCTCTTGTCGATGCTTTGAAAAACCGAAAAATTGCGAGCTGTGCACTTGATGTTTTTGAATTCGAACCGCAAGTTACAAAAGAACTTATGTTATTTGATAATATTATCCTTACTCCTCACATTGGAAGTGCATCATATGAGACAAGAAATAAAATGGCTTTGATCGCTGCTCAAAATATTGTTGATGTACTAAGCAATAATAAATGTAATAATATTGTAAATGGAGGATAATAATGAATAGAAAACCTACTCCTGAGGAAATGGCATATGCAAATGCACTTAGTATTGAATCCTTAATAAATCTTCTTATAAAAAAGGAGTTATTTACTAAGGAGGAAATTCTAAAGGAAATCAAATCGTTAGGGGAACAAAAATTAAATTTAATAAAAAAAATGGAAAAATAATATGAGGTAATTATGAAAAGGTTAATATTTACGATTTTATTATTAATTGTTATTTTTAATTCCTGTTCGTCTAACTCTGAATTATTAAAAATCTCAATTAATAATAATAACATACCCAAAGATAAGCTGGATTTTCTTGAATTTAATGGGTTTTATCTTGAAAAAACAGAATATAAGAATCCGTTTAATCTCTACAAACAATTGGATAAAAATAAGGAACCTATGTTGATTACTGTTGATTTACCACTTTACTCGATGCATCTTATTTTTGATTATACATTGAGAGAATTGGAAATGAATTCTCTCTATGATAGTCTTAAAATACTTACGGAAACAATGTATAAGATAAGTTATACAAACTATAAAGAAGCCAATGATCCTAAGATTAAAAAAACACACCGTTTAATCTCATTGTATTTTGCCGTTCCTCTTTTATATCTTGATACAAATTTCTTACCTCCCCCCGATTTAAACGAGCTTATCGAATCAGAGCATGAGTTAATCGAAGCACATAAAGGTTTCAGTATATCCCCTGTATTCACATATAAGGAGGATTACAGCCAGTATTATCCTCGTGGTCACTATACGATAAATGAGAAGTTAAAGCGTTATTTCAAAGCATTTATGTGGTACGGTAGAATTGGCTTTTATTTTTCTCCCGATAAGATATTAACCGGAAAAAGCAATTCCGAAGAATTAGCAATTAATATGGTCAAAAGCAGTGTTATTATCTATTCGACAATTGAAGACAATAAGAGATTAAAAGCTATTTGGAATTATATCAACAATATAACTGAGTTTTATGTTGGTATATCCGATGATTTAACATTAAATTATTACAATACACTCACTATTCCAAAAGATATAAATAATGATATGTTGATTATGGAATTCATAGATGAAGTAGTAAACAAAGCTCCTGAACCGAAAATTGCTTCAACATTGAAATCTGATTTGGAAAAGGACAACAGAAAGTTATTATGCTTCAAACTACTGGGGCAAAAATATATCCCCGATTCATATATTTTCCAAAAACTTGTTTATAATAATGTTGGGATATATCTTGGTCCGAAAGGAATTTCCCCCTTTACCATAGGTTCCGGTAAAATACGCTCCTTACCAATGGGTCTTGATGTAGCGGCAGTACTAGGGAGCAAAACAGCAAAAAAGATCTTAGACTCCTCTTATAACAGTAGTTATAGAGATTATAAGAAAAATTTCAACGAATTGAGTTATGAGTTTAAATCCATAGGACCTACAAATGGTTATTTTAGGTTTTTAAGAATTATGAAAATAATACTTACTAGAAATAGTTATAAAAATGATCCTATATATATGAAATCCAAATTATGGGCAAAAAAAATCTTATCGTCCGTTTTATCATTCTGGACTATGTTACGACATGATACAATTCTATATGCCAAACAAAGTTATACGGCAAAAGTAACCTCAATGCCCCCTTTAGAGGATATTACATATATAGCTTACTTATCTCCATATGGACATGCATATAAGGAGATGTACTATTTTATATCCGATATTGATGTTTTGTTATCCAATGATAAAAATGTGCATAAAAATTGGAAATATAAACTTGATGAAGCTAAAAAATTGCTAAAACTCTATATCTCGATCTCTAATAAAGAAATGAATAAAAAGAGTCTAAGTAAGGATGAAATTAAATTATTGTATAAATCATGGAATAAATGGGAAAATATTACCAGAGCTCCATATTTGGGAAATAATCATTATATAGAAGAGGAATCTGAAATGAGTATTGTTGCAGATGTTCATACGGATCCTAATTCGAAATATGTTCTTGAAGAAGCTGTTGGTACTCCCTTTTTGATAAATGCTATTATAAAATATAATGGTAATAATATTATTATTAAGGGAGCGTCTAATTCATATTATGAGTTTAAATACCCTATGAAAGATCGGCTTACCGATGAAAAATGGAGAGAGATAATGGATAATTTACCTCTACCTATTTGGGAAGAGGAGATGATTCATTGAGGTCGAAATTTAAAATCATTGCTGGAAAATATAAAGGTAAACTTCTTGAGTTACAAAACAATAGTGATATCAGACCTACTCAAAATTATATTAAAGAAGCAATATTCAATGTTATACAATTTAGTATTAAAGGAGCAGGATTTCTTGATTTATATGCAGGGACAGGAGCAATTGGGATTGAAGCCATTTCAAGAAAAGCTGCTTTCGTTGATTTCATCGAAGCTGAATCGAATACGATTTCATTGCTTAAGCAGAACCTACGAATTATAGATAGTGATTTTGATTATAATGTATTTAAATACAGGATTACCACAAAGTCCTTATGCCTTGGTAAATTTCGATCATATGATTTTATTTTCCTTGATCCGCCATATAAAAGCGGGTATATCAAAAAGGGCTTGGAGTTTATTAACAGATGCAATCTTCTTTCGAAGGATGGAGTTATAATTGCAGAATCATTAGAGAATGAGTCATATGATATAAGTTCTTTTGAATGTTATAAAGAGATTATGTATAGTAAAAAAAATGTAAGATTTCTTAAAAAGAGGTAATTATGAAAGTAGCAATTTATCCCGGGACATTTGACCCTATTACCAATGGACATATAGATGTAGTGGAAAGAGCATTGAAAATATTCGATACTATATATATTCTCGTTGCTCATAATTTGGATAAAAAAACAATGTTTACTATTGCCGAACGAATCGATATGGTAAAACATATATATAAAGATTCTGACAATATCATTGTACGAGATACTGCTGGTCTTATAGCGGATTTTGCAAGAGAAATTGGGGCTATAGCTATTATAAGAGGGTTACGTGCTATTTCTGATTTTGAATATGAACTTC
>JAGLYS010000175.1 GCA_023132105.1 Caldifarciminota bacterium | reverse complement strand
TAATTTCTTTTATCGATGTTTCATTATTCTTGCAAAATTGCATAATTATACCAAGCATATTTTCCGCACATCGTTGTACAGGATATCTAAATACTCCCGTACTGATAGCTGGAATTGCTATTCTTTCAAATTGTTTCTCTGTTGCAAGTTTCAAAACACTTTTTATAGCAGATTTGAACTTATCATCTTCTTCCCCCTCACCCATAGCCGGACCTACTGTATGAATTATATATTTTGCCAGCAAATTGCCACCTCCTGTAATAACTGAAGAACCAACATCTATAGGTGCTAATTTGTCGCTTTCTCGCTGAATAGAATATCCACCTCTCCTAACAATTTGACCTGCCAATCCTCCGCCATGCTGCAGATATTTATTTGAAGGATTGACAATAGCATCTACATCAAGAGACAGAATATCACCTTGAATGATATGTATTTCAGTTTTTCCGATTTTCATATAACCTCCTGAAAGAAATAATAAACAGATACAATATAATTATCATTAATATAAATGGATACAAATATCCAAATCTTGAATAAATACTAATCTCACTGATTAGACTAATTCTATCACTAAATAACGATTTTGTAAATATGGCAGAGTTATTTTTAACATTTCCCCATTGATCGATATAACAAGATATACCTGTATTTGCACATCGCACAATACTTCTTCTGTTTTCTACCGCTCTGATAGGTAAAAATGCATTGTGCATATATGAAAAATATGTTTTCCCAAACCAGGCATCCTCGGTTATATTAATAATAAATTCAGCGCCATTTCTCGTCATACCTCTTGATAATTTTTCAAACATAGATTCAAAACATATTATTGCAGAAAATTTAAATCCGTTTGTTCTAAAAACAGTATATTCCTTACCAACAGAATAATGCCCCTGTCCGAAATCAAGCTTATTAAGAATTGATATTTTATCGGAATATGGTATCCTTTCAACAAAGGGAACAGGATACATTTTTCTGTATATAAAAAAGCTGTCATATGGAATTATAAGCATAGCGCCATTGAAATACCTGATTGGTTTTTTGTACTCGATATCGACTATCGGTGTTCCCGTTAATATTGGAATATTCAATGAATCAACATAATTTCTTAAATTGTTTAATATATCCACTCTATAGTTCAAATAAACAGGGCTAGCAGTCTCTGGCCAAATAATCAGGTCGGTGCTATCCTTTTTGAGTTTATCGGACATTTCAATTAATATCTTGAACCTTTTATCAATAAATGCAGAACGATGCTTTATATACGGAGATACATTTGGTTGAACATATGATACATTAATATATCTGTTTGATTTATGAATATTTTGGCTAATGACACCATATAAAATAATTGATATAAATAGAAGCATTTCGATTAAAATAAATTTTCTATTCTTTGATTTGAAATATTTAAACATTATATAGTTACTTAATAATATTACTGTGGTTATACTGTATGCGCCGAATATATCACAATATTGAAAAAACAATGGGCTATATGATTGAGTTAGTGGTAATATACCCCATTGGAAACCAAATGATGCTCCTAATCCCCTAAAATATTCAATTAATGGGAATATGAGAATAAAAACAAATGACTTTTTTACAAATCGTTTAATTATTCCATATATAAGAAATCCTATACCATATTGTAGTCCTATTAATAATATAAGTAGTATAGTACCTGAATAGATAGCAAAAAAGTTTACATCCTCGATTTGTAAAACAAAAATCCAATATAACTGCGGAGTAATCAAAGAAATTCCGAATATGGTTCCAATAGTAAAATATTCTATTTTATTTTTGACACTATCAAGAATAAATAATAGTGGAATGAATATAAAGTAAGGTATTATAGTTTTATAAACAAGCGGTAAAGGGAAATATGCCAAAGATAGTATAATACCGGAAAATACCACAATAATGACATTTTTAAATTTAATCATTCTACAATCTCTACTATCCTATCCCTAATTCCTATTTTGTTATTTATAAGAAGCCATATTGCTTCCGGATAAGCTTTATGCTCCTCTTTCAATATCCTCTGTGATAGAATTTCTACGGTATCATTATCAAATACAGGAACTACTCTTTGAATTATTATCGGACCATTGTCAACATTTGTGTCAACAAAATGTACTGTACACCCAGATATCTTTACACCATAATCCAGTGCCTGTTTTTGTACATTCAAACCTTTGAAAGAGGGTAATAAACTGGGGTGAATATTGAGTACATACTTCACAGATTGAATAATTCTTTCAGGTATTATTCTCATAAATCCTGCAAGAAATATGTAATCAGGTTTTATTTTGTGTATCAAATTAAGATAATTTTCTACCCCTCTTTCACTGAACTTACTTTTTTTTGTTCCCGCATATACAAAATTTGCATTAAAACCGGCCTTTTTCGCTTTTTTTAGACCTGATGCATTTCGATTATCGGCAATAATCATACTGATTTCAAGATTTTTTAGATATCCATCTTTTATGGCATTTAAAATTGCTATTGAATTTGAACCTCTATCGGAAATAAATATAACAGCTTTCTTCTTCACATTACCACTTGTTCAATACTTCTATAATATATCGTATATCATTTTGATTGTAGTATAAGCCAAAGGGGATCAGGACTATTTCATTATTAGTCTTCTTACTAATCGTGTTTAATGGTATATCATAAGAAAAATAATCTATTGACTCGATATTCAATGATTTAAGATACTCTACAAGCTTTTCCTTGTCTCTAACAAGTAAAATCAAATAAGTATAAACACAGTTGTTTTTCATCATTAAATATATATGTTTATTATTGAAATTCTTTTTGGCATATGAATTAAAGGAAATTAGTTTGTTTTTACATATTTCAAAATCCATTTTATATAGTTGCTTCTCTAAATTTTCAGGTAATCTTTCTTTGTCTCCATTTTTCATTCTTAGAATATTTTCATCGATTATACTCCTTAATCCCTTTGCCATATTAGAAATAAATGGTATTCTTCTGTAAATAAAATCTGCAATAACAAAATCCATACTACTATCCGATCTTTGTAAATCTCCATAAGGTATTATATCCAACAGACCTTTGGAAAAAACAGCAAAAGAGGAACTCGGATATTTACATTTAATAAATATATCACCTATTATAATTAAATTATGGATATCAAATGATGTATTCATAAAATCCATAAAACAAAAGGGCACATCGTTAATCACCAATCCGGCTTTTTCCGATAGATCATAGATAGCTTTATCACTTAAATGACCACATATTTCTTTATAATAGATTATGGTACTCTTATCAACTTTATCGATTATTTCATCAAAATTCGGCTTATATCCGGTATAACTGTAATAATCTACATTAGGAAAGATAGAAGCTATATGGTTATTTAATTTTTCTCCTATAATATCAGGAAGCACAATACTGCTGAATTTGAATTTCAAATGTTTAGTTATATATTTTAATGTGAAATGTTTATTTACAAAAAGTAAATTGATAATTTTATTTCCCATTATTGCATTAAGTCAACACCACATTTTTCACAGAACCAACTATCTGGTTTATTTTTATATCCACATTTGGGACATTCAATATATTTATCTTCCGCTTTCTCGTTTGGATCTACTGTTATAATAGTATCATGTTCAATAAAACTCTTTTCATCTCCTGTTGTTGCTGTTGCTGATTCTACTTCTTTTTCTTCTTTTTCTTCTTTTATTTCTTGTTCCTTTTCGGTGACATCTTTTAGTTCCTCAATAAGATCTCCTACTTCGCTTTCATTAAAGAAATTTTCGAATGATGCTTCTGAATCCTCTTTTGGAATTGGTTTTTCTTCAACCTTTTCAATCTTATCTTCCTTTTTGGTCTCCACTCCGGCTTCCTCTTCATTCCCTAAACTACCACCAAATATATCCTCTATTGTTTGATCAAGATTAACATCAAAATTATTTATTGATTCCTCTGAAGGTGTTTCAGAAACAGTCTGAGTCACTAAGGGGGG
>JAGLYS010000174.1 GCA_023132105.1 Caldifarciminota bacterium | reverse complement strand
CGTTTTAATATATAGGGCATAGCTTTTACAATATGATCAACACTTTTATATTTTTTTATTCTTCCGACATAAACAATTGTTTTTTCATTTGGCTTTTTACGATTTTTAGGTAATTTATACAAATTATGATCTACACCACATTCAATGGTTTTTATTCTATTACGGGGAATTCCTCTCCTTACAATATCATCTTCGGTGCTTTTTGAAATAACCTCAAAATACGCATTTTTATAAACCTTCCTGATTGGTAATTCGGAAAGATAAACATATGTCGCTGATAACGGATCTGCTTGATTATATATAGTTTTACCGAAAATATGAGGAATAACAGCCAATACGGGTTTATTTACATATAAAGGAGAATAGAATGGAACCTTGTTAATATCATCGATAATAATGTCATAACAATTCCTTCTCATTTCTTCTCTTACAAGTGTGGGAACAGCAAAGTTAAAATATAATTCTCCTCCCCCTCTGATTATTCTTATACCGTCTATTATATCTTCCTTTTCAGCCCCTTTAAATAATGTAGATATTTGTGTCACTTTATTTCCATTATTTACGATGTATTTTAATATTTCGTGCAGATGTATCTCCGCTCCTCCCGAAAGCGGATTGTTAATATCACGCCAATTAATCGCTAATATCCTCATTAAACACCTCTTTAAAAAGTATTGCAGCTGCCTTTTCAAGTTCATCATTTATTCTTATGACATTTCGATTATCAATCATTACATCCCCCATATTTATTACAATAATACCGACATCAGGTTTAACATAGTAGGGAAAATTACTTACGGGAGCTACCTGAAGGCTTGTTCCACATATTAGAAGTAAATCACAATTTCTTACCGCATTTATAGATTCTTTAATAAACATCACCTGTTCACCAAAGAAAACAACATCCGGTTTAATCCCCCCTCCACATACATTGCAAAAGGGACTTCTGTCATTTAAATAAATACTTTTCATCTCTTTAAATGTATAAGCTTTATGACATTCTAAACAATGCCCCTGCTCTATCGTTCCATGAACGGTATATATCTTTGAATTACCTGCCTTTTTATGCAATCCGTCAATGTTTTGCGTAATTACAGCTTCCAATTTGCCTTCTAATTCAAGCATAGCTATAAATTTATGCATCCCGGAAGGTTTAGCCTTCTCAAGAATTTCAACAAAACCTTTGGCAAACCTTTGAAAATATGAGGGATCCTGTTTAAAATAGTCTATATCAAATGTCTTGTACGGATCATATTCTCCTGTTGTGTAAATACCTATCTTACCTCTAAAATCCGGGATACCTGACACTGTTGAAATACCTGCACCTGTTATTACCGTTATTCTTTTTGCATTAGAAATTAAATTTGCAATATGTTTATAATTCATGTCAAGAATATAACAAAGAATATTTGATATGTCAAAACAACCACAGGGATTTAAGCAGGTAGGAAAGGATTAAATCCATTCCTCTCTGTTCTAATTATCCCCCCTCCCTTCTGTTCGTGCAATTCGTTGTTCCTTTCCCTCTCTCACTTGCAACTTGCCACTTGTTACTTGCAACTTGTTTCTATGAATTCGTTGTGGATCTCTCTCTCCCCTTTTCCAATAAAGATATTAATAATATTTCAATATATACTTATAGGACTTTATTCGCTGATTATCCAGATCCATTATCTTATAAAGATATTTTACATAATCAGATGTATACTCGGTATTTTTTAAACTATCAATTTCAGGTAATCTTATTCTGATTATCTTATTATTGATTGTAATGATATTTTCTATCTGTTTCCTGAGATGTTTTCTTTTTAAAATACCCGAATAGTATAGAAATGAGTTTTCACTTTTCCTATTGGTTCTGTAAATTTCCCAAAATTTCTCAAATATAACTTTATCGAATATATTATATGAAGATTTATCCGAATCCAAAATCATCGACATTAAAACTTCATATGCTTTAAATCCGTTTTTCCATCCGTACACACTACTGTCTGTGTTATAAAGCGAAACAATATTTGCAATAATATCTTTAATGAATATATCCCTGTTTATAGCATTTCCCGTTAATTCCAGGGAAAATATACTTCCCGGAGCATTTACTACGGGGAGCATCCTACCACCACAACCAATAGTATAAGCAAATAGCGTATCATTGCTTATCGAATCGGCTATTCCCCAATTATTTTCAAACGGATGAGAAAAACCTCCATGAATGATAAGAACAGTATGATGCAAAAAACGCTTGATATGTTCCAGATTTTTATCAAATTCCTGTTTCCTATTCCCTATTCCCTCGCTTATACCAAGTGGGGGAATAGCATATACAGGTGTTATTTCTATACCAAGTACCTCTCCTGCAAATTGAATGTTTTGCTCTCCAACGGAATTATTCCACATATCGATATTTTTTTGTTCAGAAGCTGTAAACATAAATATATCGCCTGCAATAGCAGAGCATAGATCATAAGGTAATTTTTTGTTTATAGAATTTGCAATATCGTAAATTACAAAACCCAGGGAAGAAGGGTACAATCTTTCTTGAAATCTTATACCTGAAAATCCATTATTTAATGTAATTTTTAATAGCATACCTTTTCTTCTATACACAATGTCAATCTTCCCTCCCTTTAGTGAATCAACAATTTGAAAAATATCCGCTACCCTCCTTGTTTTTTGTCTATTCAAACTTGTAATGTAGTCTCCGGGTCCAATGCCACTATTATAAGCTTCCGAATCTTTTTTAACGGAGGAAATATAAGGTTTACCAATCACTTTATACATCTTACCGGTATTGGATTTTAAATTACCGAAATTACATCCTGAAAAAATCAATAGAATTATTAAAGGTATGGATAATATTGTTTTTTTCATATATTTAACTCTATTTCGGTGGTTTGAATTTGTTTGTTATCGGATATCTTCTGTCCCTTCCAAATGATCTTTCAGTTATTTTAATCCCGACAGGTGCTTGTCTTCTTTTATATTCATTCCCTATTATAAGATTGATAACCTTATTAACAGATGATTTATCATATCCCATTGATTCTATTTCCGCTTTACTTTTGTCCTCTTCTATATATGCCTTCAATATTGGATCAAGTATCTCATAAGGTGGCAATGAATCAGTGTCCTTCTGATTAGGTCTTAACTCTGCCGTAGGTGGTCTCTCAATTATCGATTCCGGAATTAGGTCCCATCTCTCATTTACCCAATTGGCAATCTTATAAAGACAGGTTTTCGTTACATCTTTAATAACGGCAAATCCACCTGCCATATCACCATATAAAGTTGCATATCCTACACTCATTTCGCTCTTATTACCTGTGGTTAATACCAGCCATCCGAATTTATTGGATAGAGCCATAACAAGATTTCCTCTTATTCTTGCCTGCAAATTTTCCTCTGCAACACCAAAAGGTAAATCTTTGAAAATATCATTTAAAAATGTTAAATACATATTAAATATTGGTTCTATAGGTTTTTCAATCAATTCTATACCAAGATTATTGCATAACTTTTTTGCATCCCTTTTACTAATCGATTCGGTGAACTGTGATGGCATAAAGATCCCCGTTACATTTTCACTTCCCAGTGCTTTTACGGCAATAACAGCAACAATAGCAGAATCAATTCCCCCGCTTATCGCAATTATAGCATGCTTGAAACCGTTTTTTCTTATATAATCCTCTGTTCCGCAAACAAGACAGTTAAATATTTCTTCCTCTTCGGATTCCATAGTTTTTCCAATCTGAAACAATAAGTCATCGATTTTTTCCCTCTTTGCATTATCTATTGACGAATATATTAATTTGTATGGAGATATTATTTCTTCCTTTCTCGAACCCTTTATATTTATATCCTTCAACCTTCTGTTTAAGACATCAGAAAATAATACATCTCCTATATCGAGACATTCAGTAAATGAATGTAATTTTGCAACTATAGCCCCCTTTTCATCAATAATCATACTATTGCCATCGAATACAAGTTCGTCCTGTCCTCCGACAAGATTACAATATGCTATTTTTATAATATTATCTTTACTTTTTGTCCTCATCATTTCGGTTCTCTTTCTATTTTTACCGATTGTATAGGGAGAAGCACTGATATTAACAATCATCTCTGCATCACCCGATAATGCTTCATAAAAATCCGGACCTTTTGGATACCATATATCTTCACATATCGTAATACCTATCCTTATATTTTTATATTTAATTATCGAGATTTTATTTCCTGATTTAAAATATCTCTTTTCATCAAAAACACCATAATTAGGCAAACGAATCTTATGATAAATATCGATTATTTCCCCTTTATATATAGTTGCTGCCGCATTATACAAATAAACATCCGAATCAACAAAACCTATAACAATAAGCATATCCCTATTCTTTGAAAATTCAACAATTTCATTTAATGCATGTAGATTCGCTTGAATAAAATCCTTTCTAAATAAAAGATCCTCAGGTGGATAACCCGTTATAGTTAGTTCGGGAAATATTATAATATCGGATTGCTTTTTATCTGCCTGTTCTATATAGGACATTGCTTTACTTGTGTTGCCTGAAATATCCCCAACTGTTGTATTTAATTGGGCAATAGCAACCCTGAGTTTATTCATAACTTTCTCCTTATAACCTTATGATAAGTATTCAATACACTTTGGTCAAGTATAAATTCTTGAAATTAGGTAGATAGGTAGAGAAATACTAACCGGTTTTATCAAACCTATCAATGTCATTGCGAGGAGTGGAACGACCTGTCTGCGTGCGAACATGCACAGGCAGGCGAAGCATCTCATATTGAAATTCTTTGTAGAGACGCAATATTTTGCGTCTAATGTTCTATAAACACCAGATATCAATGAGACGCAAGATTTTGCGTCTCTACGATAAATAGAATAATTATTCCCTTCTCTTCTCCCTTTTCGGCTGGCGTCTGATGTCTGTCGTCTGATGTCTATTTCTCATCATTCGTGAAATTAAATATAAAAATTATCCCCTTCTCCTTTCGTGCAATTCCTCTCCAATTCGTGAAATCAATATAAAAATGTTCCCTTCCCCTTCGTGTAATTCGTTTTTATTTTTCTATATCCCCTTCTCGGCTGGTGTCTGATGTCTGACGTCTGGCGTCTATTTCTCATTATTCGTGAATTCGTGGTGGTTCTC
>JAGLYS010000173.1 GCA_023132105.1 Caldifarciminota bacterium | reverse complement strand
CTCTCTCAGGGATAGATTATGTAATAATGGTGACAGAACCTACAATTTCAGGTGTTCATGATTTGAAGAGAGTTATCGAAGTGGCAATGCATTTTAAACCAAAGATAGGGATAGTTATAAATAAATTTGATCTAAATAGGGATCATACGGAAGAAATCAAGAAATTTGCAAGTGAGAAAAATATAGATATTTTAGGTTTAATCCCATTTGATAAATGTATAGTTGATGCACTTATGGAGAAAAAGACACCTATTGATAAAGAGAATTGCAGATATATAAGTGACATTATTTATAATATAAAGGATAAATTATTAAAAGAGGTCGAATATGAGCCTGAGAAGTGAAGTGATTGGTAAGTTAAAAAACATTATAGATCCCGGTGTAAGAAAAAATATCTGGGATTTACATTTGCTCTATGATATTGAAATCGATGAAGACAAAAGGGATATCGAATTGAAATTCAAACCAACTGTAAAACACTGCCCGATTGGTATTCAACTTGCTATAATGATTAAAACAAAACTAATGGAAATTGACAATGTCGGTAAAATCAACATTAAAGTGACAGATTTTATACATGCCGAAGAAGCTAATAAAATTTTAAATAAAATGAAATAATTTAAAAGGAGGTATGATATGCCATATGGAGACAGAACAGGACCCGAAGGATTCGGTCCAAGAACAGGAAGGGGAATGGGCTACTGTAGCGGATATAACCAACCCGGTTATGCCAGTGGCGGATATGGTAGAGGAAGAGGTTTTGGCAGAGGAAGGGGTTTTGGTAGAGGTTTTGGAAGGTGGTTTGGTAGGGGTATAGGCAGATGGTTTGGAGCCAGAGAACCCGGTTTCGATTATCCTTCTTATGACTATCCTGCACAACCCCAAAATCCGGTAACAGAAGAAGATGAGAAAACTTATCTGGAGAATGAGATGAATATGCTTAAAAAGGAAATGGATGCGATTAATGAACGATTAAAGGAATTAAGCACGAAGAAGAAGTAGACTTTTATAATCACATTTTCCAAAAAAGAATAGGGGCGATTTTTAAAATCGCCCCTATATTTATACCGATGGTTTTTTATTATTTTATAACAATAAATTTATTGGAAACAGCTTTTTTGTCTATGTTTACCATAATAAAGAAAACACCGTTTTTAAGACCGGAAACATCTATTGTTCTTTTTACATATCCCGAATGCATTTTACCGAAATCAATATTTTGCACAACTCTACCGGATACATCTATTATTGAAGCTTTTAGATCCTTCCCTGACATATGTTCGGGTATTGCAAATTCAACGGACATTCTATTTTTCTTATCGTTCATATATGCTAATCGTATATCAAATTTCGTAGGAGCAGATGTTTTGAAAATCTTAGCAATTCCCTGAGGTGATTGAATACAGAGTTGCCATTCGTTCAGTGTTCCTGCATCACCACCTACATGATCGGCAATATGAAGTTTCCAATCACCGATAGCATCTTGATCCAAGAAATCCGTTAAAGCACCAGGACCATCAACAGTAAGCTCCGTTGGATACCATCCGATAATGTCGTCTGAAGAACTGCCTGTACGATTATGGAGTACTACGCTATCACCACCCGGAGCCATTACCATTGCCGTTAAATCTCCTATATATGTATGTGTAATATTAACATATACTCTTATATCAGTAATTATTCTATTGTCACCTACATTGATTATACTCCATATACCTGTTGAATTGTTATCGGGTATGTCAATAGGTGTATCTTCGGAAACAAATGTTGTTTCAATCGATGGAACTAATACAAAATCGACATCGGTTAAAATTTGCCCTTCACTTAATGCGATAGAAGTATCAATCGTACAATAATTATCTTTAGAAACTGCAAAACCATATGTTGCTGCATAAAGTGAACCGAATGTATAATTACCACTACTCCCGACCGTATCGGTATCTTCGAATCCACCTGCTGAAATAGTGATTATAGCACCGAGAGGGTCACCTGCATCGGAGCAGGATATTGTTCCGCTTATTGATGCCGTAGGTGTGGATTCCTCAGCGGTTAAATATTCAACTGAATTCTGCAAGAGTTGTTTTGCTATGTTTTGATCGGATATTGCAGTGAGATTAAATAAATAATCGATTATCTGGCAGCTTGCAGGATCCGGTGTGTTATCATAAATAATAATACCGCCATCTGCCGTATATGTACCGGGGTAGTAGACAATCGAAGCATTGGATGTTGGTTTTGCAGCATCTTCATCACCATAACTACTGTATGTTATATTAATACCGGCAGGTAAACTGTTTGGTGTAGTTACCAGAGGTAATGTTTCCATACCACCTGCAATTGTTAGATTGCCTGCATTATCAGCATCCCAATCATTTGCATGTAATACATTATTATAAAAAGCACTATCTTCTATTGAATTTATCATATCATAAGCTACTTCTCCGCCTTCAATAATCAATTTCCCTCCAGATGTAACATAATCGATTAAATTTTGTCTCCATGTTGCATTGGAAAGTGGTGATGTATTATTACCTGCGCTCCAAATAACAATTTCGTAATCTTCCCATGTTGCAGGATCGGTTATCGAAGCATCCTCCGAAACAATATCATAACCCATATTAGTTAAATATGAAGCAATGGAATCGGCTGATTTTGAATGTGCAACCCTTATATCGATTCTCTTAAGTTCTTTACCAAACCATTTGTTATCATAAGCTTTTGTTCCTCCATCCTTAATTACAAGAAAACCGCTTTGAAGAACAAGTTGAAAATCGATATTCAAACTGTCACTTGAAATTGTAGTATCTTGGGTTTGTAATTTGTAGTGAGGAGCTTTAACCCTGATTTGGTAATCAAAATAGGGAAGTGTAACACTATATACACCACCTAAAGCAGAATCGGATGTTATTTGTGTATATAAAGATAAATCATCACTTCTATATATGGAAATATCGGCATTAAGTGGTGTTCCTAATGTATCCGTTACAATACCGTAAAGAATACCTGATGGAGCATGTTCCATTTGAATATCGAGAACATTTACTCCATAAAGAATAGTTGTCGTATCATGCTTGCTTATATATCCAAATTTCATAAGATATATATCATATTTACCACAAAGTATAGAATCGGGTACACTATAGTATCCGCTCGTATCGGACAATACATCGAATGTTGTTGATGTAATAGATGTATCACTGCCATACGGATAACCTTTTATCGAAACACCCGGAATTGTGTTAGCAAGTGTATCGGTTATTATACCTGAAAGTGTTCCGTAAGCTTCTACAACAGGTATAAGTTCTTTATAAATATTATAACCACTCTTTAAAAGAATGACTTCTATATTACCGGTTGATACGGGTGTAATATCAATATTGCCTGTATTACCCGTAACAGTGAATGTCGTATCGATACCACATCCCAATAATTTTACATTATAATTTGCTTCATTTACTGTTGTGGATATTGTTCCGGCAAGTCCGACAGCAAGAGTATCCGTTAATCCGACAGACGGGCAGGATGCAGTAATATTTATGCCTGTAAGATTGCCGGCATCCGTTACAGTAATTGTATCGATATATGTGGCAAAATTATGACATGTTCCCGTAACCTTTAAAAGTTCTCCGTATGGAGCTGTAATCGAAAATATGGCTTGTCCCGAAGTGTTTGTCGAATCACTTAAATTAACACCATAACTACTTATTGTAACAAATGCGGTATCGAGTGGATTACCAAAAGAATCCTGCATCGTTACGGTTACAGAAGTATTAATCAGAACCTGAATCGAATCCGGAACGGTTGTTCCCGTAGTAATATTAGCGGGCTTATCAGGTATATGACCATTATAATCTTCTTTGATAGGTGCCGGATTCGGATTTGTCCAATCTGTCTGAACAAATGGTATATTCGGATCTCCATATACTACATATTGTAAAGAGCCATCGGAAGCATCCGCAGGGACATATAGATTTGCTACACGGGCGGTTGCATACATAGCAGCTTCACCTACCGTATAACCTTCATTTGTAACAAGATGAACCCAAATATTCCACCACCAACCTGAACCTGTAAATGAAACACCTGTATAACTCCCTATTGACATTGTTCCACCATGAACAAGTAGAACTTCATTCATATATCCATTTGCCATTCCACATGCATTATATGCAATCATCATAGAATGTGCATTTGTAAGGTCATTGTTCAGATCGGATTGAGTATAACTCCCTCCTGCCGAACCGTCATATGTTCTACCGTCATCATCAGGCCAGTAATCTGCCCCCCATGCTTCCCCTGTTGCATCCTGAGCAACACCATTGTCGATATCTCTTATAGCTATAGATGTACCGCCACCATGACAACTGAAATATAGAAAAGCAGAACCGTCATTTACATCCTGTATGAAACCGATATTATCAACCGTGGGTTGGGAAGGGTGCTGTCCTGAACCTGTATTTGCTCCGCTATGAAATACGACATCATAACTTTTCTTTAAGAATGATGCAAACTGTCCACAGTCATATCCTGCTCCATCACCTAGTCCCGGAGGTAATATCGGGGAGAGGATTGGAGGGTTCGAGTGAATATCATCCCATGGGAAATTCCCATTTGCCGTTGTCCAACCTGCAGAGGGCCAACCGAATATTTCATTTATAATATGGTTTGTTCCCCAAGAATCAGGTATCGGTGATCCCTGATCTACAGCATGTTGCACTTCATATGCATTCATTGTTTCGGTTATGTGGGTTGGTCTGGGATTGGCAAATATAATCGATCTATACATTATAGTTCTATTCGCAAGTGCGATATTTCTTTCCCAATTGAGAGGCATTCTACCGGTTATAGCACCTTTTCTCGTAAGATTCGAAGGATCTCCGGAAATAGCTCTATCAAATGTTGTTTCAAGTATGCCATTACCGGTTCCCTGTGGTTCGAATGTAATTACGGTTTCTAAATAATTGGGATCGTTTCCTCCGATCGATTCTAACCAGGTATAAAAATTAGTAGCAATTTGATTCTCATCCCTTGTTATATAATCTTTTCTCGGAATCGATTCGGTTAATTTGTAAAATGATTGTAAATCCCTATCTGCCAGAATTTTTTTCTTTAAGTCGTTTGCAACTTTTTGGATATTGTTCGGAAGATAAAGAACATATGCATTGTATCTTGCTGCTTCAAGTGCAGCCGGTAAAATTTGGTTTTTATTTACTATTCCACAGAGATTGGATCTTCCTGCAATATTTCTTACATAAGTTACAATTAAATTAATTGTATTGAGACTTGTGATATTCGATACACCAATACCTGTAAGTTGAGTATTTACCGTGCTACTTAAATTATTTCCTATATCTACAATGATTGCACTATCTGCATTTAACGAAGCTATAGCGTTTTTCGCTTCATCAGACAGGGAATCGGGGATTGTATATATAACAGGAGCATTATGCATCGATGCTATAGCTGCTGCATTTGCGATTGATACTAAGATATTTGTATCGATCGGTGTAATATAGGGAGCTATTACTATATAACTTGAATTACTCCAGTCTTTCTTGGCAATTTTAACGGATATCTCATCAGGTGTTCCTTTAATCGTATCATAGTTTTCTCCAGCTGTTATATTAAATTTAGAGTTAATACTACTTATGATCGAAGGATCTACACTACCGATATAGTTTGCATGCCTTTCAAAACTCCCGTGACTGTCGAGATAATCAGCCCAGTCATCAAGGAGATATCCAATCGTAGTGTCTTCCGTATTGTCCGTTGTGAGATAAGAAGCATAGACATTCCCGGCATCATGGAAATATGTCATTGGAATTGAGGATAAGAAGTTGTAGAATGTATTATCATTTGTAGAATCCACATGTACAATATTGATTCTTGGATTAACAATAACATCCTCAAGATTCTGATTCCATGATGCACCATAACCAAACATAAAAATCGGAATGGTTATGATAAGTAAATATAAAATAAACTTTTTCATACGAAACCTCCTATTTGATTATTATCAATTTGCGTTTAAAACTTTCTTATAACTATTTTATTATTTCCTCGCTCAAAATTCACGATTTTATTATATAGATTTCCTCGTATAATGTCAAATATATTTATATATAAACGAGAACGGGGGAGAGAACCACCACGAATTCAAGAATAAAGAGAAATAGACATCAGACGACAGACGACAGACATCAGCCGTAAGGGAGGGAGGAAAGGAAGATAACCACGAATTTCACGAAAGAGAAATATCTTTTAACTTTCCCTCCACAGGTGGGAGGGAATTGAAGGGAGGGGGAAATAAAAATATACTTGCGAACGAAGTGAAGCAATCCCATAAGAGTAAATTTAGATTGCTTTGATTACAAAGAGAAGGGCAGATACAATGATCTGCCCTTCTCTATTATATTAGTAAAATGTTAAATGTCAAATGTATATTCTATTTTATAAGCATCACCTTTGTATTCTTAACCTTACCA
>JAGLYS010000172.1 GCA_023132105.1 Caldifarciminota bacterium | reverse complement strand
GTCGTTTCACTCCTCGCAATAACAATTTTGGACATAGTGAAACAAATTTAACAATATTTCATGAATTAATGCAATAATTATTACCCCTATTATCCGTTCCCACTGGCGTTGGCTTTCCCTCAATAGCTGTTCTATTGGCTCTTGTAACTTGCAACTTGATACTTGTGACAGGTATATACCCATACCCATCTATTCAAATTTTGCAATATTCATTTTATGCAAATATTACATTATTCTATTGACAATAAATTAATTTTTACATATATTTATTAAGTATATATCAATTTAGGAGGTTTTATGAAAAATATCAAAATTGTTATTTTTACTATCATACTATTTTTCACATTTTTCTTTCCCTTAAAAGCCGATTGGACTTATATGGTCTATATTGCAGCAGATAATTCTCTTTCATCCGCAGCACCTGTAGATATTAATGAAATGGAAACAGCTGCTGATAATGCTAATGTAGATATTATTGTCCTGGTTGATTTAAAAACAGCACCAGGGAGTGATAGTAAGGTCTATCACATTCGACATGATAACTTAATCAACAAAATCACATCACCAACAATTCATAGTTCAATACCATGGTGGCCTGTTGATGATGAGTTGAATACAGCTGATTGGACAGTGGCTGATAGCTTTTTTCTTTGGGCAATGAGAAATTACCCATCTGATCATTATGCAATAACATTCTGGAATCATGGTGGTGGAATGTTTAAGGATAACAATTGGAAAGGAGATACAAGAGCTATATGTTGGGATGATACTGATGGAAATGGTGATTATATCGACAATGGAGAGGTAAGAGAAATACTGAATCAACTCTATGTTGAAAATGAAGACAGTAAGATTGATTTGGTAGGTTTTGATGTATGTATTCAAGGTGCAATTGAATCACATTTTCAGATAGCTGATTATGCAAATGTTTCCGTTATGTCCCCTGCTAACGAACCGAATAACGGGTGGGACTGGACATTTCTCGGTGAACTTACTTCAACTCCAACAATGAATGCAAGAACTTTAGGTGATCATATTGTTACATACTTTGGGAATTTTTACCCTTCAACTGATGCAACATTATCTGCAATTGATTGTGATACACTTTTGAATATATTTATGCCATCATTTAATACATTCACATCTGAATTATACAAATATATGTATTACTATACTCCTGAAATCATAACATGCAGGCAGTCATGTGATACACTCATTAATAATGACCCTAATTATGGTGGGCCTACACCGGATCTAAAGGAATTTATTAATAATATTTTTCTTGATTTGTCATTACCATCATCTCTAAGAAATGCCGCACTTGATTTGAATAGTAAATTTGGTAGAATGATAATTAGTAATTTCTCAAGAGGTTATACAAGTAATGGAGCAACAATCTGGTTTCCACAAGCAGCCCCAGCTTGTGGTTATTCATTTGCCGGTGATAACTGGGTAGCATATAATAGCATGCTTGTATTTGACAATACACAATGGGATGAGATCCTCCTTGAATATGCTGATCCCTGGCCAAGACCTCTTGGTTACGATTCGGAAATTTCCACTTCACCTACTACACTACAATTCACGCATACATTGAAGAAATGTAGAGCAATAAATGAATCAACCACTCAAATGGATATATTAAATAGACATAGTAATAACATTATCAAGGATTATAATAAAAACATTATAGATAATCCTATTGAGAATAATATAACTATTAGAAAATTCAAATCCAATAATATCTTTTCTGATATATCAAAAGCTTTAGAACCTGAAACGCTTTTGTATTATGTAGGTGCATCTTACTATTGGAAATGTCCCGATACCTACGGGTGTACAAAACAAACAGAGCGATTCACGCCAAACTATGATGAGGATTCACTTATAGCTTTCAGATTTCATACATACAGTGTCCAATCAGGAACGCCAGATATAAGAATAAGAGTTTATAATGATAATGCTGGATATCCAGGTACAGTACTTGACTCTATTGATATACCTTTTGATAATATTATCTGGAATGATTGGAATGAGGTAAATCTTAGTAGTATGGGTCTTGTTTTTAATTCCGGGGTTGATTTTTATATTAGTGTAGATGTTGTAGTTAGCAGTGGTGATACAATATCTGTTTTATCTGATGATGGAAATAGTGGTAGTGGAAGGAGTTATGATTTCTATAATGGAGCATGGGAAACAATGCTTGAAGGTTGGGGAGATGATGTAGATTTCCTTTATGAAGCAATACTCGTACATGAATATGTCCCTCCAATACCTTATAGTAGTACTTTCGCTATTTCTAACGGTTCTAGTGTAATTGATAAACTTGAAGTATATAATATTCTTGCAATTAATAACAGTACCTGGATTGATAGTATTGTTCCTACAAGATTCAATGTAAATCCTGGCAATTCACAAATAGTAACTGTTTATATCGATGCATCGGGTCTTGCTGAGGGATGCTATAGTGATCGGCTCTATATTCTTAATAGTGATGATACTGATAATCCTCAAATAGAATATGTTAGTTTGGATATTATAGGGAGTAGTAATATATCTATCTCATTTGATAGAGATACTGTTAAGATAGTTTATCCGATAAATAAAACAAATAAAAGAGAAACAACATCAGATAATATAAATGATAACCCTCCCGCCAATAGAATATGTACACCAAAGGATCCATCGAATATTCACCTAATAGATGGTTTAAGCATTGGCAATGATTTTAAAGGATTTAGAAGTCAACAACAGGATATTTTACAATATAATGTAAGCCTTTCTTATATCTGGCAGAATCCGGATACATTCAATGATTTTGACCA
>JAGLYS010000171.1 GCA_023132105.1 Caldifarciminota bacterium | reverse complement strand
ATTACTTCGCCTGCATGTGCGTGTTAGCACGCAGACAGGTCGTTCTACTCCTTGCAATGACAATTTCACGAATTTTCAATTTACGAAACTTTTAACTTGATACTCGCGAAGTATACTTTTTATACATATATATCTATTTATTAATGTAAAAATGACCTTGATAATAATTATTATTATATTTATAATAAGAAAAGTGTTTTGTTTAATTGTTTATTAATGGAGGATAATATGATAACAAGTATACTATTCTTATTGATTTTAAGCATACTAATTGCATTGGCATTTCAAATTGTCAATATATTGAAAATTCAGGATGTTTATAGGAAAACAGGAGGAAAAATAGAGAATGAAGATGATTTACTTCTAACAAAGGGTGTCATTAACTTCAGTATGGAAGCAGCTATGGTGTATATAGTGTTTGCAATTGTATTTGTAGTTCTACTTTTTGTTCTTTCTCAAGGAAAGTATATTATGGATGCTATAAAAGCTCTATTCTTGTTTGGTATAATAACACTTCCGATAGGATTTATTGGAAAGAACTTCGAGAAAAAGATAAAGGAAATGAATGTAATAACTGAGAGTGAAGAGATAAGGAAAAGATATAAAGATTATCTGGAACAGTGGGGTAAAGCACAGTTTAGAATCAGAGAAGAATCATAGAAACAATGATATATTAAGATTGTCGACAACTTGACAATAATGAATAGTCGTCTATAATTACATTATAAGAAGATAGGTAGTAATATACAATAAGGTACATTATGCGTAGTGAGGAAATTATCAAATTATTAATGCTACCCCCAATTTACAGTTTTCTAAGTTATTAAAGGAGATATTATCATATTATCAATATAGGAAAAGGATTAAAGAGATTTATCTATAAAAACATTATAGAGACAATTAAATTAATGATATAATAAGTACGGATTGTTAAAAGGATGGGAGATATCAAGATGGATATAAAATATAATAAAAAAGGCACATTGTTAGATGAGAATGAGAACATAAATGAAGAATGTAATATAGGAAATTATCATGAAAATATTATAGAGAAAATCGATACATTTTTTATAATTATAGATAATAATGGTGTTATTTTAAATCACACAAAAGGAGCAAAAAAGGAATTAAAACTTGATAATGTTATTGGTAAAAATATCAATTCTATTTGTGATTTATCTCCTGAAGAAATATGGAAGACAAAATGTAAAAACATAGAGATATTATGGGAAAGTAATGATGTAAGAGAACATTATATTTTACAGAATATACCTAATGGTTCGTATTCAATACTTTGTTTTAGAAAAAACGAGGATATATTCAATACATTTAAAATAAAAACCAATTATTGCTATTATTCTATTGACAATATACCTGGTATAAACAAGGAGAATAAACGCAAAGCAACAATGGGAATAAGATGTAATAAATCCATATTAATAACAGGGGAAACTGGTGTTGGAAAAGAAGTGTTAGCAAGAGCAATTCATAATGATTCCAGGAGAATAGGACCTTTTATACCAATCAATTCATCGGCGATTCCTAGAGATCTCATAGAATCGGAGTTATTTGGTTATGAACCCGGATCATTTACCGGTTCCAATACCGGAGGGAAAAAGGGACTTATTGAATTAGCGGATAAGGGGACTTTATTTATCGATGAGATTGGAGATATGCCAATTAGTATACAGACTAAACTATTAAGAGTAATCGAAGATAAGACTATTTGGCGGCTTGGGGCAAGAAAGGAGATTAAGATAGATTTTAGAGTTATTTGTGCTACTAATCATGATATAAACATGCTTGTTGAAAAGAATTTTTTCAGAAAGGACCTATATTATAGAATTAGCTTTATAGAGATAGATCTGTCACCATTAAGTGATAGATTAGAATATTTTAGTGAATTTATAGAATATTTTCTAATAAAACATAAATTTATAAATCTTGTATTTTCTAAAAGAGCTATGAATTCATTAAAATCTTACATTTGGCCCGGCAATATAAGAGAATTGGAAATGGTTTTAGAATCTATTATACTGGAAAAGGAAAATTCTGATGATAATATGGTAAGAATTGAAAATTTGCCAAAGAAAATTATTAACAATGATGAAATAATTGCAAATAGTTTAAAAGATAAAATCGAGATTTTAAAAAGGAAAGAGGTAGAAAAGGCAATAAAAAAGTACAATAATATTACAAAAGCAGCTAAACATCTGGGAATGACAAGAGAATGGTTGTCAAAGTACTTAAAGAAAAGCAGATTGTGATTACAATTCACATAACCGATTGAATCATTCATATCAATAAATATGTTTTGTATATATGATATAGAAGTGATTTGACTCTGTACTTCATTATTATATGTAACTATACTTCACATATTCTAATTTTGATAATATAAGAATTAATACTATATGCCAAGATACGGATTGTAATATTTTGGTATCATTTTTGCACTAAAATAGATGTTGATTTATTAACATTTAAACAAAGGAGATAATATGTTTGAAATTCTATTTAAGATGCAGGATGTCATTAATTGTGAAGAATTAAATGCTGTTAAAGCTAGACCACCACAATGTGGGTGTGATCTTACCGGAGAATTAGCAAGTGCTGAAGCTGTTCATGTATTTGAATAGGAAGTAATATCTGGATATATCAGGGGGTTTCTCCCCCTGATATATCATTATCTTAATTACATTTACAAATATTATCCGGAATTATTGAATAATTTTATATAGTATTTGAATTGTATGTAAGTTATATACAAGAAATAGAATTCTTAATATATTGAGTGATTGTAAGAATATATGGATTGTGATTATAGTTCACATAATCGATTGAATCATTCATATCAATAAATATGTTTTGTATATATGATATAGAAGTGATTTGACTCTGTACTTCATTATTATATGTAACTATACTTCACATATTCTAATTTTGATAATATAAGAATTAATACTATATGCCAAGATACGGATTGTAATATTTTGGTATCATTTTTGCACTAAAATAGATGTTGATTTATTAACATTTAAACATAGGAGATAATATGTTTGAAATCTTATTCAAAGCGAATGATGTGCTTGATGATCCAATAAGGATTGTTCTTCCAACATGTGGATGTCAGGGCGAAATTATTGGCGGAAATTATGCGCGTGCACAAGCAAGTGGAGCATGGGAATAAAGTGTAGAATTTATTAATATCAGGGAGCATATGCTCCCTGAT
>JAGLYS010000170.1 GCA_023132105.1 Caldifarciminota bacterium | reverse complement strand
TTACTCATTATTCGTGATGGATTCCCCTTTCAGTGATTCTCTTCTCTTTCAGTGGTTATTCGTGGCAGATCTCCCTTCTCCTCCGTTTTAAAATTAAAACAGCAATATATACATGCAAAATTTCTTCAAAAAGAGCATTTCAAACCAACATTTATCTTATTATTTATCTCCTTAACGCTATTAAATTCGTAATTAATTTTTATATCTAATCTCTTGACAGCATAATTAATATTCACTCGGGCAGATATTCCACTTCCATGGTAGAGATATGAACCTATAAATCCAGGAGGAGAATGATAATCAATTATATTGGAATCCTTTGTATTAAATAATATTGTACCTATTGAAATATTAAATTTATCAGTAATATCCAATAATAAGTAAGAGCTATATAACATACCTCCCCACAACAAGGCTTCCGAAAAATCGACAATTCCATAGGTATCAATCCCAAAGCTGATAGTATGATAGGGAAATATTCTAAACTTTATTCCCGGCACTAATGCATTATATGAAGTTTTATATGTATAATACTTATAAATCAATTCGTAATTAGCATTAAAATAGTTGGAATTGGTAATATCACCTCTTATCCTTATTCTATTTGTAACCTTACTGTTATATGTGAGATAAGACTTTTCGGAATATGAACTATGATATGATAATGTATGCTTTCTTGATAAACAACTAAATTTCATATCGCATCGATACATAATACTTTCAATATCAATGGTATTTGCACTGCAAGGCAATACTGTATTAATTATTACCGAGTGTTTTAAAGTCATTGATTCTAATAAGTGCCTGTATACGAATGTTTTATATAGATTCTTGTCGTATTTCTCAATCTCCAAATAATATAATCGTTTTTTTTCTATCACACCTAAAAAATACTTGACTTCACTCTCATTACTTCCTAATCGAATGCTGTTATTACTGCATGATATAAAACACCCCAAAAATATATTCTTATTTTTATATAATATTTCACCTGACATGGTTACATATTTATCACTATTATAATTCATAAAATATATTGGGATTTTGCTGCTATCATTGCCAATTGTATATCCTTTCAATGATAAAAATGATTCAAAATTCCCTAATTTGGTAATAAAAGCAATACCACCCTTCGGAGTACTGTTTAAATTTCTATTGAATCTTATAATATTATAGCTTTTACTTCTTAAATCTGTTGAATATGAATAAATATTATATATTGTAAATGATCCGGATAGAAATGTGAAATATTTATAATTATAATTAGCAAAGAAGCGAAAACTATTAATATCATTCGGTTCGGAATAAATAGCTATTCGATATCTATTTCTATCAATAAGGGATATCAGTGAAAATAAATTCTCATTAATATATTTGTATCTTGCTGAAAAACATAATCCCACATCTGTTTCTTTGTACGAAATAAATGGTCTGATCTTTTCATATATTTCGTCACCGATAATATATCGTAGCATCCTATAATCAATAATAATTCCCCATTTCTTCTTAGCCGATATTATATTATGAGCTATTTCCATATCAATATATGGAATAGATAATAATAGTGGCAAATCTGCTTTATTTATATTTACCTTTTTATAATACTCATAATTTACAGATATTGAATCATCTACTTCAAATCCTATTAGTTTCCAGCATATACCTATAAGTATACAAAGCAATAATAGTTTTCGCATCAACAATATCCCCCTTTATTATCATATCTATACTCTTATTTAATGAAATTTCAAGAAGTTCGATATCCTCGTCAGTATCCAATTCCTGTTCCCCCTGAATAATATCCCTTGCGATAAAAAGGTGCAACTTTTCATTGGTAAACCCAGGCGATGAATGGAAAGAAATAATCTTTTTCATATTACTTGAAACATAACCTGTTTCCTCCTTTAATTCCCTTCTTGCTGCTGAATAAGGATCCTCATCTCCTTCTATAATACCTGCCGGAATTTCAATTATATTATTGCTTAGAGGATATCTAAACTGCTTGATCAATATTACAGTGTCATCCCTTACAGGCAGGACACATGCTGCATCTTTGTGTATAACGATCTCTCTTGTCGTATTTCTTCCGTCTTCCAATTCAACACTATCTTTGAATAAAGACAGTATTTTCCCCTTAAATATTTTTCTCGAATATAATTTTTCTTCTCTCATTTATACCTCACATTTTAAAAATCGTTTCAATATTCTAATATATTCATCATTAATACCTTCTATATTACTGAGCTCATCAATATAATCAATATGATGTGTCGCTCGATATTTTACAATCCTTTTTCTCAAATATGAAGGTATTCCCGGGATTTTCAATAATAGATTTTTTGATGTCTTGTTAATATCATACCTTTTTATACTTATATAAAACATATCTTTATTTCTCCCTATCCACGCCTTGCCAATACCTTTAACTTTTAGAAGTTCATTTATATCTATAATATCACCATCACTCAACCTGTAATCAATTATACCACATGCAATATCCGAAACAATACCCAAATTTAGCAATTCTTTAAATGTAATTGTATTTATATTATATCTGACAACTCTATCTCTCTTTAAATGCCTAACACCATAATTAAATCTATATATTATATTAACATTCTCAGTAAATCCAAGCTCCGGTATATATGTTATATTGTTTGCAATAATATATTTATTGACTTCAATAGCAAAACCACAAAAGAAATTTTGTGGAAATATGCTAATTCCGATTCTTAATTTAAATATATCATTCAACCTATTCGTTACCATTAAATTAATATTTAATTGCTCCGTTGATTTCCATATAAGATTGCTTGATAATGCAGTGTTTTTATAATCGAATAAGATATTAGTTCCCATTGTAAAACAATTACTATTAAACATATTTACCAAATTATTCGTATAAATACCCACATTAAATCGATTCACTCTGTTGGTATTTGCAAAAACATCACAATTATATAAAAACTCCCTGTCAATATTTTTAATATTCCTTGTTCCCCCTTTTATCCTTAATCCTACTGATATGATATTATAAGTCTTTACATATAAAACATTTATTAGTTCTTCATTATATAAACTACCGCCGAAAAATGATAAATCCACCCCGTAGGAGTAATCCCTCAAACAGTTTAAATAAGATAGGTTGAATTTTTGAATCTCTTTCATAGAATAAAATGATGTAT
>JAGLYS010000017.1 GCA_023132105.1 Caldifarciminota bacterium | reverse complement strand
TGGGACTTACTATCTGAATTTCGGAGCGAGGGGAAAAAGTTTCACTATTGTAATGTTCAAAAGGGTTTCTTCAAAATATAAAAGTAATAGGGGTTCAATATTTAGCATTAAAGGGAAAAGAGTGAGATGTAAAGGAAAGGTTAAATATTTTAAGAAATATGGGTATGAAATTATCTTAAATGATTATAAAAATCTTGAGATTTTAAGTGATTAGAAATATAAATTTCCAAAGTTCTATGATAAGAAAAATGACTGTCCTTGCAGAAAAATATAATGCTATAAATCTTGCACAGGGATTTCCTGAACATACGAAAACCGAAATAATAAATATGGCAGTAAGATCAATAAGAGATGATCATAATCAATATACTGTAACGGATGGTTTACCTATACTGAGAAAAAAAATTGCAGAGAAACTGAAGGTTGAAAGAGGTATTGATATTTCCTATGAAAATCTAATTATTACATGTGGAGCAAGTGAAGCAATTATGGCTGCTGTTATAGGGAATGTTTCTTCAAATGCTAATGTTGTTATCATTGAACCTGCATATGAAAATTATATACCTGCGGTCAAACTGGTAAATGCCAACATTAAAACAATTGCACTTACGCATAACATATTAAATTTAAAGGAACTTGAAAACAGTTTTAGCGTAGGATCATTTTTAATGTTAAATACACCTCATAATCCCACAGGTAAAGTGTTTAGTTATGATGAACTTTCTAATATTGCTAAAATTATAAAGGAAAGGGAGGGATATGTCATAGTAGATGAGACATATGAATATTTAATCTACAGTAAAAAGCATTATTCTATTGCTTCATTTGATGGAATGTTAGAAAGGGCAATAACAGTGGGGAGTTTTTCCAAAACTTATTCAATAACAGGATGGAGATTAGGTTATGTTTATGGGAAGGATAAATTAATGAATAATGTAAGGAATGTTCATGACTATTTGACTATATGTGCCCCTGCTCCATTTCAATATGCTGCTCTTGAGATGCTTGATTTACCCGAAAAATATTATAAGGATTTTGTCGAATCATATAAAATCAGAAGGAATTTTATATCGAAGGAAATAAAATCATTAGGTTTTACATTTAATATACCGGACGGTGCCTATTACATATTTGCTGAATTACCTAAACGGATAAAATCAAATGATATGGAATTCTGTATGGATCTTGTTAAAAATGCAGGTGTTGCACTTGTGCCGGGTTCGAGTTTCTATAATTTAGATGGTGGAAATAGATTTGTTAGATTTTCATTTTCTAAGGAGATTTATTCTTTAAAGAAAGCAATGAAAAGGTTAAAAGCATATTTAAAATGAAGGTTAAAAAATAGTCTTAATTTTTCCCTTTCTATGGACGGCTTTTTCGAAATGATTTTTCTCTTTCCATCAACTTAAAGAATATCCTCTTTTGTTTGGGAGTTAATACCTGTTTTATTTTGTACATATTTTCATAAATTTGAGAATCTATCACAGTTTGTATGTATGCAGTTTTCCTGATCAAATTATTTATCTTATCTCTATCGGGATTGTTTTCTTTTAATAACAATAGTAATTCTGATTTGTTGTCTTTTAATTCAATAATCATAGAACGAATTTTATTTCTTGAACTGTCATTTATCGCATCTATTGTTTTTAATTGCGATTCATTCAAATGTAACTTGTGTGCAAGTATACTCCTTTTAAATGTATTTTTTCTAAATCCCTGTTTATGTTTGATTATCCTATGATAATTATAATGTTTTAAAAAGTAAAAACCGAATGTGGAAATAGCAAATATATTAATAAATAATGAAACGGATAAAAGAATAATAAGGGATTTTTTACTCATTATCACCTCCAATCAAAATGCTGTATTTAGATATTAACGAACCTTCTGGGTTAGTATCTAAAGATGATATGTTAAGTAAACTATTGAACTCTTCACTTATCATCTGTTCTTGATTTATTACTTTTGTATGGAAAATTTTCCCCAAATTGTTTCCTGTGAATACTATTAAAAGAACAATAAGCATAACTCCTGAAGGAATTAAAACACTCTTAGGATTTTTGAAAATTGCCCATCTGTTAAAGAAAGAATAAGTAGTATTCCCTGGGTTATTCAGAGAAATTTTATATTTTATCTTACTGAAAAAGTAAGGAGACACCTCTTTCTCTTCGATTGAACCGAGCAAATCCATTACATCAAATAATTGTTCTGCTTTTTTCCTGCAATCCGAACATAATTTCAGATGATCCTTTATCTTGTTTGTTTCATTCTCGGGAAGTTCACCATCGGTATAAGCAGATAACTTTTTTTCATTAATATGTTTCATAATAATATCCTTTTATATATAGGCAAAATATTTTATAAAAACCTGCGGTCATATTTCTCCCTTTTCTCTTAAAGGTAATAGTTCCTTTTTTAAGTTAACCTTTGCCCTGAAAATCAAAGATTCGACGGATGAAATAGATATCCCCATAATGTGTGATATTTCATTATAAGATTTATATTCGAATTTCGATAATATTAATGCAATCTTTTGCCTGTCAGGTAAATTACTCAATGCCTTTCCAATAATCTCGGATTTCTTCTTCTTTTCGTATATAATCTCACTATCGGGCGTGTTGGAAATTTTTCCTTTCCCGATTACTCGTTCAAAAGCTATAGGATCTTTCTTGTGTTTATTTACATAATTTAGACAATGGTTTACCGTAATCCTATATAACCATGTTGAAAACTTGGATTTTCCCTTGAAGGTCTTTATGTTTTTCCAAACCTTTACAAAAACATCCTGTGCAATATCTTCCGCATCATCATAATTCGATGTGTATCTATAGATAATATTTAAAATCGAGTGTTTATATATATTTACAATCTCTTCAAAAGATTTTTCACATCCTGTTTTTGCTTTTTTTACTAATTCAAAATCCTTATCTATATTATTCATAAT
>JAGLYS010000169.1 GCA_023132105.1 Caldifarciminota bacterium | reverse complement strand
TATAAATTCGTGAATTCGTGGCTATATCCCCATTTTCTCCTCGCCCTCGACGGGAGAGGACTGAGGTGAGGGTGTTCCGGTGCAAACGGGAATGGATAAAATCTACCATACATTATAATGTATTTTAGATTCGTCATACCTCTTTGGATCTTCCTTTGTTTCATTAGGATATCCCAGTGATATTAACGATATTGGCAATATGTTTTCAGGAAGTTGTAATAATTCTCTAAGCCCATCTATCCTCTTCTCCCGTGGATATACCCCCAGCCAAACCGCTCCAATCCCATTTGCATGAGCTGCCAAAAGAATATTTTGTGTAGATGCGGAACAGTCCTCCGCACAATAACTTTTATTGGATTGTATATTCAAATCGGCACAGACAAGAATTCCAACGGATGCCTCCCTAATCATATTTGCATAAGGATGAACCTGCGGTATTTTATTTAATATCGAACGATCCGTTATAACCAGGAACATCCATGGTTGCAAATTTCTTGCCGATGGAGCATACATTCCTGCTTTTAATATTAAATTTATTAATTCACTATCTATCTGTCTGTCCGTATATTTTCTCATACTCCTCCTTGTAAATATAGCATTCATTGTATCCATACCTACCTCCTTATCTTTCATCTATTTTATATCATTTTATAATATTTTCAATCTTATTTATAATTATTTATCAATTCACGAAAATATGATATATTCCTAATAAAATAGATTAATTGACTAAACATATTTTTTAATATATATTGTTTTAAAATTGAAATCGCTATTTTTTAAAAAAGGAGGATTAAATGAATAAAAACATAAAGAAAAGAACTCATAGAATATTAGAAAAAGCAACGAAAAATGATTTAGCAAGTAAAATATTTGATATTTTTATTATTACATTAATTATTTTAAATATTATTTTTGTTATATTCGGAACAGTGAAATCCTTTAATGTTAAATATTTCTTATTTTTTAAGTATTTTGAAATTTTATCCATTATTATATTTACAATTGAATATATTTTAAGAATATGGTCATGTACTGAAAATATAAGATTTAAAAATCCATTTCTTGGAAGATTACGTTTTATAATCACCCCAATGGCAGTAATTGATTTAATTTCTATCCTACCTTTTTATTTGCCTATGTTTATACCTCTTGATTTAAGAATCCTAAGAGCATTTAGATTATTCAGGTTATTCCGTTTATTTAAAATAGGCAGATATTCTAAAGCTATGATAACATTAGGAAATGTTATTAATGAGAAGAAGGAAGAATTAATTATCTCTGTTCTTGCAGTAATAATACTATTGATTATTTCATCAAGTCTTATGTATTATATTGAGAATGCTATTCAACCAGATAAATTTTCTAGTATTCCAGAATCAATGTGGTGGGGAGTTGCTACATTAACAACCGTTGGTTATGGAGATATTTATCCTATAACACCATTAGGAAAATTCTTTGGAGCAATCATATCCTTATTAGGCGTTGGTTTGTTTGCTTTACCGGCAGGTATATTAGCTTCAGGATTTAATGAAGAGATTCAAAAAAGAAAAAATTTCAGAATTACATGTCCTTATTGTGGGAAATATATAGATAATATAAAATAAAGGTGGGAGTTAAACTCCCACCTTTATATCCGTTATAATTTTTACCATGTCCCTTCGTGAATTTTAGTACCTCCACTCCATTCTTCCCATCCACCATGTCCTGTTGCATCCCAATAAACATACCACACAAGATAATTCGGATCTGGGGAACCTGTCTCATAGTATTTCACCCAACCGCTTGAACCGTTTTGCTCACTGTGTACTCTGTAATAGAAATCTTCATTTTTCATTATAAAATCTGCATCCCCTCCGCCAAGATCAGTATAATGATAATATAAAACTAATTCATCATTTAAAGCACCATTATAAAGCCACCATTTAGCTTCCGTTTCATCTGCATTGATATCCCACTGCCAACTAAATACCGGATAGTGTCCATTATCATCATATGGTGGTGCTATACTGTCATCATAGATGGTCCAGTGTCCATCATGTCCGTTTGTTCTTGTTCTTCCATCCATATATAAAAAATTATTATATGCTTGATTACCGAAATTACCATCTATATATACTGCCCAATTATAGTAATCACCATCCAGTACGGCTTCCCATTTTATCGAATATAAACCATAACCATCACTCCATGTCCATGTCCCGGAATCATATGTTCCATTATCCCAATCGGACGGAGTTTGTGAAAGTGAAGAAAAAGCAGTCGCTAAACCTGATATACTTGTAACCATTGCCGAAGCCGTAGCTGCATGTCCCGAAGTATCCGCAGCAATCGCTACACTGCTTGGTCCTTTAACATTACTGACATCAATTGTTTTGGGTGCCGCCGGTTTCTCAGGTGGTTTGTTAAATAAAGAACATCCTGTAAAAACCAGTGTTAGTGCTATTAACACAATAAGTAATTTTTTCATACTTACCTCCTATTTGTTTGTAAAAAGCAACCGTTACTGAAAGCAACGGTTGCTTAGTGGAGATAACCGGACTCGAACCGGTGACCTCCTGCTTGCAAAGCAGGCGTTCTCCCAGCTGAACTATATCCCCATTAGATTGTCAATATTATAATACATTCTCAATTCACATGGTAAATTTAATTCACCTTCTCTAATAGAATAAAGAATATTTTCAATGAACCTTTCTCCACTAAAAATGATATTTAAATCACCACTGGAGTACCCAATACCCGTATTATATAAGAATTTTACATTTTTTTCAAGTATATTATTGCCATTACTGATTGATTTTTCTATATTATATTTAACATTTCCATTAACATTCAAATAGTAATCTTTCTTGAAATTGAAATTGATACTGGAAGCTATAATTGGCAGATAATGGGTCACAGAAGAGATACTGCTTGAATCACCAATATTATTTTGAGTATGTTTGGATATATCGGAATAATTGTATCCTAAAAACATTCTCAGATCGGCATAATCACTATAATTGTGACTCCATGCAATACCTGTAATTACATTTATTTTATCTATATCGATACTTTCTCCATTATAATAAAGCAATGAATCGCTATATTTAAAGTCAAATTTCGAGCTAATACCACTGATAATAATATCAATTATTTCATCATCAAAAGAAATCGTACTCATAGCATTTATTCCAAAATCAGGTCGATCACTGTTTTTTGAAATATAGCCCGCAATTCTCCTTTCTCCTCTAATATCATCAATCTGTAATCCTATGTCAATATCGATATTGTATATACCTCTTTGCAATTTATTGGATATTCCACCTAAATATTTGATTTTAGAATAATTTATACTGCTTCCTGATGCGGAAATATGCTTTCCTTCATATCCCACACCAAAACCATATGATGTCGAACCCTTTTTATAACCGAATAGTGCCATTGATGAGTTAATTCCTTTTATTTCAGGAAAAATATCTATGATTAATGTATCATTTATGACACTTCTATTACTAATGTAAAAACTATAATTTTTGACATTAATATTAAATCTCGAATCATATATATGATAACAATCTATTTTACCATAAAAGAATCCATTTGTGTTTATTTTAGCAGGAAAATATTTGATTATACTCGTGTTAAGACTCGATGTATAATCAAAATTACAAATGTCGATTTTATTCAAGAAAATATTTTCTGCTGACAAAAAATTAATCGCAAGTACTGCGATTACGAATAATATAGGAAATTTTATTTTTTTCATATGATCTCTCCTGAAAATTTAATGGGCCTAAGTGGACTTGAACCACCCGCCTCACGCTTATC
>JAGLYS010000168.1 GCA_023132105.1 Caldifarciminota bacterium | reverse complement strand
TAGAGGAAACTTGTCGAAGGAAAAAAGCAAGGCTATATCAGGTAGGCAAAGAGATTCTTGTCCAAAGTCCAAAGTCCAAAGTCCCTGCCTACGCCGAGGCTTCGGCAGGCAGGCCGTAAAGGGCGAGGAAGAAATAGGTGGAAAGAAAATCAACGAGATAAAACATATTAAAAGCAGATCCTTAACTTCACATTATAGTTCCTTATAGCATTTGGAAAATAGTATGCGGTTCCCTCATCCATATAACCGTTAGTGGCTGCTAATGTATTAAAAATATTATTAACATTTGCAGATAATTCAAAGCACTTATACATATATGAAAGATTGGCATTAACTATATTGTAAGGTCTGATTGCAGTATTCTCATCCATAGTATTATCAATATATTGTTTCCCCACCAATCTGTCCATTATTTCAATTGAAAAGTTATTGATATTGTATCTTACTGATCCGAAAAATAGACAAATAGGAAATCCTCCTGCAAGATTACCACTTAAATCGATAGAATCCGCAATATATGTATTCCAATCCATCGTATACCCCATATAATCAATCAATTTATTATAATTATATGAACCATTTAAAGTAATATCCAGACATTTAAAAATATTAATTCTATTTGAGATTTCAATCCCACTGTGAAATGATTTCTTTGCATTCCCTACAATCGGGACACCATTGTCATCAAGCTGTCCACTATATACCAATTCATTTTTAAAATCCATATAATATAAATTTATCTTGGATTCGATATGTTGACCATATACAATATTGACACCGAATTCATAATCATTTAATCTTTCGGGTTTAATATACGGATCTGTAAAATTTATTGTGTCCTTAAAAAGAGGATATGACCAATAAGGATGATCAGCATCATAATAATTGTCAAGTCCCGGCATTCTTGATGCCATTCCAAAGCTAAAATATAAACCCATAAATTTATTTATATTATAATTTATTCCTGCCTTTGGGTTAACAAAAACTGCTGGTACATTGAAATCAACATTAGTTTTCATACTATCGGCAAAGTAATGATATTTTAAATATTCCATTTCAACAGCAGTAAGCAAAATAAATTTATTACCAATTTTTGTTTTTTCCGATAATACTAATTTATAATGGTCTTTTGTTACATTATAATTATAGTAAGTCCAATCAGGACCTATATTATCAGGATAATGCTCTGCCCATATAACATCACCCTTGTGATTTGCAAAATGATATCTGACATTACCAGCTACTATAAGTTCTCCTAATATATGGTTAAGAGAGAATTCAGGCAACCAAAAAACATCATATTCATTAACCATTCTTTTTCTTATAATATCACTTCTTGTAATAGTATCATTACCGGTAATTATATCGGGCAAATAATATTCATAGAGATGTATATTACTTTTAAATTGTTTATAATACCCTGAACCTGTGTATAATGAAATAGTGTTTTTTATCCCGATATTTTTATCTATTAAGTGATTTGATATCAATTCATAATGAGGTTGATTAAAATAATCAACTGCATCTTTGTAATCGATTGGGTTAAACATTCTGTCATTATAAATATCTCCTGTTATATTTCCTTCAAGATATTCTTTTGTTATCCCGTTATAAGCAAGATGTACATTTTCAGGTCCTCCATAAAGATTCAATGTAATATTACCTTTGTTATAATAATATGTTCCCCCAATAAAATATGACCAAATATCACTCCACGAATCATTTCTGTAACCATTGCTTTTAATTCTTGAGAATCTGCTATAAAATGCAAATTTATTGTCAATCATACCGGAATTATATGAAACATTATACTTTAATGTTCCGAATGATCCGAACACCCCCTCGGTCTTCCATCGAGGTTCTTCACTGTAATCCTTGGTAACAATATTGATTAATCCTCCGATCCCTCCATAACCGACCAATGCATTCGATACCCCTCTATGAATTTGAATCCTTTCGACATTATCAAGAAAATCAGCATAGTCAACCCAGAATACTTCATTCGATTCGGCATCGTTTAAGGGAACACCATTTATAAGAACAGCAATTCTTTGTTGATTAAAACCCCTTAAACTGATGTATGAATATCCCACTCCTATGCCATCATCACTATAAAAATTTATACCGGGCTCCGTCTGTAATATTACAGGCAACTCTTCTGTAAAGTATCTTTTATTGAAATCCTTATATCTTATATCTGAAAATGTAATAGGGGTTTCAAAAATCTCAGCGAAGTTTGCTCTCTTTATATAAGGTTTCAATAAAATCACTTTCTCTCTTAGTGCAATTTTTAATATTTTTTCATCGTCAAGAACTCTAACAACAATAGTGGTGACTTCATAACCTATACGATGAATCATTATCGAATACAAGCCATTTCCGATATTTTGTGATATGAATCCACCGTGCTCCGTTGAAATATAATTTCTGATTTTTCCGGTATATGTATTTTTTATCGATATATTAACAGATTTAATAGGATTTTGATTCTTATCGATTATTACACCTGCAATATCACCGGAAAATAAATATGAAACAGATAATAGTAAAGCAAGATAAATTATTGTAAGTCTTTTCATTATAAAAATACCTCCTTAAATTAAAAAGCCCCTTATGGGGCTTTTGAGTTAATA
>JAGLYS010000167.1 GCA_023132105.1 Caldifarciminota bacterium | reverse complement strand
CTGCAAGAGAAAGATTGAATCGGGTAGGGATTTTACCTGTTTTATGTTTTCCCCATAATACTCTTGAAAATACATTATTGATAGTAAGACCGGTTTTTAGTTTTTTGGCATCATAAAGAATTGAAAAATCAGATCCAAAACCGTGACCGTAATCTATCTCTATATTATTTGTTGTAAAAATACTATTTATGAAAATGCTTTTTCCATAAGCCAATATACCATTATAATATTTAAGATTGAAACCATAGTAGATCGGTCCGCTATAATTTTTATTACCTAACATTGAAGTAAAAGTAAAAATAAATTCATCAATATGAGACGATGCTTTAAGGTAAGTTGTTGTATCACCACCTATTATAATACTGTCTTCTATAAATGATTTACTAATCGGGTGCCATGATATACCGCCATCTTTATAAACAATAGAGAAAAAATCAATTCTGGCGCCTTTGAGACCGTTTTCATAATTTATCAAATCCGTAATATCCACGCTGTCATATTTTGCAAAATCAATATAAATTACAGCCTTTTCTAATAATGATATATTTGCAGGATTCCAGAAAACCATTGCAGGTGAACTAACACCTGAACTGAATGCATAACCCATTCCCAATGCTTCAGCCCCCGGAGAAATTCCATAGTAATTGATATTAAAGGGGATATCCAATTTTTCACTTGAAACAATATTTAATATAATAAACATTAAAAAGCAGGTTATTAACAATTTCTTCTTCATTATTCTCCTATTATTCTTATTCCTTCGGAAACGCCTATTCGTGTTGCTCCGGCAAAAATCATTCTCTTTGCAGTTTCATAATCCCTGATTCCACCCGATGCTTTAACTTCTAAGTCATTTCCTGCAATAAATTTCAACAAAGACACATCTCTTACCGTTGCTCCTGCAGAATTAAATCCCGTAGATGTCTTTATATAAGCAGCACCACTATTTTTTACTATCTTTGTTGCAAGAATCTTTTCTTCGTCAGTTAACAGACATGTTTCTATAATAACCTTTACTTTTGCTCCCTCTAATACAATACTTTTAATTTCTTTTTCAACATAATTATAATCATGATCCTTAAAGGCACCATTGTTCATTACCATATCGATTTCATTAGCACCGTCCTCTATGGCTCTTGCCGCTTCTTTAATCTTAATAATATTACTTGTGGCGCCTAATGGGAATCCGATTACGGAAACAATCAGAACTGGACTTCCCAATAATTCCTTTTTAGCAAGAGAAACATAATATGGATTGACACATACGGCAATAAATTTGTATTTCCTTGCTTCATTGGTTAATTTTACTATATCATCCCTTGTTGTATTCTGTTTTAATAATGTATGATCGATATATGACACTATTGTCTTTCTTGTGAGGTTCTTATCTCTATAGGAATTTGCTAATGTTTTAAATTTATTGTTGAATTCGTCGAGTTTTTTATCACCCATTAGGAACTTTCCTTTTCAAGGATATTGTAATACCGACAATACCGGTTATAATAATAATCAAACTAAGAAATTGGCTTAGTGTAATAAATTTCAGAATAAAGGCAGTTCCGCTATAAGCTCTGAAATAATCTATAATAAACCTATGTAGCCCATAGAGAACAAATAAAGTAGCGATTAGAACCCCTTTAATTTTAATACGCGAAGCAAGAAATATTAAAACAAGAAATATAATCAAATTATCAAGAGAACTATATAATTGAGTTGGTATAACAGGTAATGACTCTTTGGCTCCAATATTAATCAGTCCTTTGTGTAATTGATCTGCATATGGTGGTGGGAAGTTTTTTGCAGGGAAAGAAATCCCACCATTATAACATATCTTGCCATAGCAACAGCCATTTAAAAAGCATCCTATTCTGCCAATTGCTATGCCGATGGGCAAGGAAGGTGCAAATATATCAAGTATTGTGATTAAACTCCACCTGTTTTTCCTTGTATAAACAATTAAGGCAACTATTCCACCGATAAAACCTCCATAAAAAACAAGACCTCCTTCCCATATTTTGAAAATACTTCCGATATCATTAGCATATAATTCCCACATCTCCAAAACAAACCAGAATCTTGCCCCTATTATAGCCCCTAATACTATCCACAGTGCAAGATCAATTAGTTTATCTTGATCGAATCCTCTCTTCTTGCCATAATATAAGGCAATGTAGATTGCAGTTATATATGCAATTGCTTGCATCACACCAAAAGAATAAATTTTAAAGTTTCCTATATGAATCAATATTCTATACATCCAAATTATATCCTTCCTAAAAATTTAAGAAATTTATTTTTACCTTTTTTCTTTGATTCCCCATAATAATCATTGTAATAGTATCTATAACCGTAACTATAATACTCTTTATGCGTGTCGTTTAGAATCGTACCTATAAGTTTTGTCGAATGTTGTGATAATGTCTTTTTTACATGCATCAAGCCATCCTTATCCGTAAATCCATATCTGACAACCAATATAATACCATCCATTAAAGAACCGAGAATAAGAGGATCTGCAACTGAGAGTATAGGGGGTGAATCATATAATACAATATCATACTTATCGTTTAAAGATTTAATCAAATTCTTCATTTTATTCGAATTAAGTATTTCACCAAAATTTCCCTTTATTTTACCAGCAGGGATTACCGAAAGATTTTCTATTTCGGTTTTATATGTTATGGATTCAAGTTTAGTGTCTTCTATTAGATAATTGGAAATACCACCATTCTCTTTTATGCCGAACATTTTATGAATTTGAGCTTTTCTTAAATCCGTATCCACAACAACAGTCTTCAATCCCATATTGGCATATGTAATCGCAAGATTGCATACAGTCGTTGTTTTCCCGTCTCCGGGTTGAACACCTGTTAAAAGGATCGATTTTATCGGATTATCCAGTGATGCAAATTGCAGATTGGTTCTTATTACTCGATAAGCTTCAGCTATAGGCGATTGTGGTTCATATTGTGTAATTAGTTTATTTCTAATTGCAAAATGATTATTAACCTGCTGTTTTGTAGAGCCATTAATATTTGGAATTATACCAATAAAAGGCATCCCGAAATGTTCCTCTATTATATCCGGAGATTTAATCGTATTATCCATATATTCCAATAAGAAAGCCCCTCCTACACCTACTAATATTCCTAAAAATAATCCCATTATTAAATTTAATTTTTTCCGTGGTTTGACTGGACTTGTAGGAACAATTGCTGAATCCACTATTCTAACAGGTGCAATTGCCCTTGCTTCATTAATTTTTGCTTCCTCGAGTTTTGTTAAAAGCATTGTATATATCTGTTCGTTTACATTTTTCTTTCTTACTAACTGAGCTAATGTAACCTCTTTGCGAGGGAGATTTTTAAGTTTTTTGTTATATTTATTTATAACTCTGTTAAGTGCTTGTATCTTTCCGCTATCAGCTTTAATAATAGTTATTGAACTTATTACAGTAGACATCATATTCTGATATATGGGATCATTGCTTGCGGGTCCGATTATAAGAACATTCTTTACGATACTATTCATACTTTTCGTAATATCTTCTATCTGTCCATTTATTGCAATAACCTCAGGATGTTTCTCTGTGAACTCCTGTAATAACTCCGATTTTTTAAGTTCCAGCTCCATCATTCTACTTTGCAATTCTCGAATTGTTGTATTCCCACTCAATGAGGGTATAGATGCCAATTCTTTATATCTATTATAGGGGCTCAATGTATCGGACATTTGCTTATTAACATTTTCTATTGTCATTTCCTGTGCTTTAATATCCATTTCTATCTGAGCTTTTTGTGTTTCAAAATTGCTAAGTTTATTAATATAATCCTTTGCGTTCTCATCAAGTATTACAAAATTCTCTTTTTCTTTATATAGTCTTAGTGCGTCTTCAGCTTCTTTTAAACTCTGCAATGCAATCAATAGTCGTTTATCTATAAAAACTCTCACATTTCTTGCATCACTCCTCTCATATTCTATACTTTGAATGATATATTCATGTGCAATATAATTAGCTATTTTTGCGGACATTACAGGATTATTGGAAGAAGATGTAATTTTCACCATCTGTGCATCCTTCACGGGTGTTACTTTAATACTATTGCTTAGAGCAAGTGCTTTTTGTTTAATATTGCCAATCTTTAATATAAATGATTTTCCTTTGGTCGCATTTTTCCCGTTGGGGATAAAGTGAATGTTTTCAAAATCAAATACCTTTCCCAATTTACCTGAAAATACTTTCTTGTCATTTATAAATGCATTATAATCTTTGTTGGATGTGAAAACAAATGTAATAGTTCCTTCATAAAAATTATCACTTAAAATAATATTATCCAGCTTTATATTTAAATCAGGGCTTTTTCTAATTATATTCAGGTTCAAATTAAGATTTCTAACGACACCCTCGGATAATGTTCTTGATTTTATCATTTCAATTTCAGTTTGCATTGCTTCCTGATTGATTATCTTGTTAAAATTTCCGAAAAGCACTGCATTCCCTCTTTCCTGGTCTATCCTGACTGTTGAATAAGATTCATAAATAGGTTTTCTTGTAAATGTATATAAAGCTACTATAAAAACGGTAAGAAAAATCCCAATTAAAATTATTCTTTTTCTATTAAGAATCACATAGAGATATTCTTTTAATGTAATTTCTTCATTATATTCTCTTGTCATACAATCTACCTGTTTAAACTAATTATTAATGTAAGCAATGTAGCTAAACTTAATGCGGAAGATACAATAACCGACCATTCTTGTAGCGTTGGCATAAACCTGCGAGAGATGATTATTACATCCTGTGGCGAAATTGTAACATTCTTTCTTGCTAACTCATCCGTTGTAGCTTTATAAATGTTGAATTTTGCAATCATTTTCCCTCTCCGTAAGAGTTTTGCACTCGCTGGATTTGCTTTATCCGTAAGTCCTCCTGCCATTGCAACAATTTCACTAACACTTTCAATACCTGATATATTATAAATTCCAGGGGTATTCACTTCTCCAAGAATGGATATTCTAAATATTGGCATAATAATTATATTGGGAGATTTTAAATATTCACTATATTTTTTAAGAATAATTTCCCTTGCCGTACTAAAGTTAAGTCCTTTAACATAAATAGTATCGATAAGAGGCATATATAGATATCCGTCATCATTAACAACAAAATCGCCGCTTAATTCTTCATGATTGAATACTTCAACCTTAAACCTGTCACCAGATCTTATCGGATTCTCCGCATAAAGGAAACAACCTGTAAAGATAAATAGCATCAATTGAATATATAATTTATACATCCAAACTCCTTTTGCCCACTGTACATAATAAATGCACTACAGAAAAATAAATCAAGTATATTCTTATATATTAACCCTAAATCCAAATCCGAGAGATACGTTTTTCTTTATATCCACGCTATTTGTCTCTTCATTCAGTATATTTAACATTAAACTCGATGCGGAAAGTTTAGCAGTAGCATCCAAAGAAACAGGTCCCAAAAGGACAGATAATCCTCCGCCGAAATTCACATAAGGGGTTAATGGAATATTGTTGCCATTTACATATAGATAAGGCCAAACTCCTTCAGTATTAAATCTTATGGGAACATATGGTATATTAATTATAAACGAACCTGTAGCATGGGCTTTCCCTATCATTAAACCATTACCGGAAAGGTATGTAAATCCGCCTGAAAATCCTGTCATAATAAATGGAAAGCTAAAGCCCATACCTATCTTTCCGTCAAATGTCCCGGGAATTCCAAAAGGTCCCGAATAACTTGTGTCATAACTGGTTATATTAAAAAATGAAACTGGTATTGTTCCGGTAATAACATGTCCTGATGTATCTATAATAATTGAAGCACTATCCGCATTAATATTTATATCGATATTAATGCTATCAAACCTTGAAAATGAGAAATTATAAGGCGTTAAATCCGGTTTTTGAGGAGTATAATCAAGAGACAATCCTAACTTCAACATTTTAATATCTATGAGAACACCACCATATAATCCTGTAGTAAAGCTACCTGTCGAATTATCCCCGTAAATAGCAATCAATTCGGCAATAGATTGTTCTTGTGTCGCATTGAGATTTACAGTCCAATCAGTTGCAGAATCAGGTGAAATTCCGAGAGAGAATGTGTCAAGCCCCGCCCTTAAATATGCATTGGATACAAGTCTGTTATTAATTGCTCTGAATTTGATGCCGATACCACCACTTACTATATTATTCCCGAATGATCCACCTATATATACAGTAGGTTTTGAATAAAACTCGGCATTGAAATCAGCGAATGATGATAAAATAAATTCAGAATACAGGTTATATACCACGGGAATAGTATCCCCTTCCGGTATTTCATTAATATCATTATGTGTTAGTTTCTTATGAATCTCTCTTTCAACGGTAAAACTGTTTTCAGACGAATCCGATGTTAATGTTAATCCGTAACCTTCTGATCTATACATACCTACGGTTAAAGAAATCGGTCCTAATCTCGTTGCGGCTCCTATGAAATCAAGTCCGCCTTTGTCTTCATATGAAATGTTCAATGAAGTATTGATTGTATCATTAAATGTTGAGTCTTCTCCGCTAAACAATGTAAAATCGCCTGAAAATGAGGATTTTTGTGTAAAACTGAATGCCAATCCTGCATTTATCTTCTTTAAATCTTTTGATAATCCTGCGGGATTTAAAAAAGAACCGACAATTCCATGAGAAAATGCAGGATTCAAAAATCCGGGATCAGTATAGAAAAGATTCTGTAAAGGATCGGATATATATATATTCGATCTTATATCACCTATTCTTATCTCTCCTGATATGTTAATAAATAAAAGAAATATAAAACAGAACAGTGCAATTTTAAAGGTTATTTTCATATATCCTCCTCAATTAAATCAATATACAAATTTCGAAATACATTATATCTCGGATACACTCTAAATAGCGAAACCAAAGAAACCAAATAAAATAGTGTAGATACGATAATATCACCTGTCGATATATAAAAGATAAAGCCTAAGATTGATGGAGTAACAGATAGTGCGCCAAGTAATATTATCTTCCTGAAATAAATAGATGTGTATTCCTCTGCATTAGCGAATGTTCCAAACATAGTAGAAAATTTTTTCATAATAAGTACTATTGTGTAATA
>JAGLYS010000166.1 GCA_023132105.1 Caldifarciminota bacterium | reverse complement strand
GATTCGACATCGAGATGGGCCGAAGCTATGAGAGAAATTTCCGGGCGGCTTGAAGAAATGCCGGGAGAGGAAGGTTATCCTGCATATCTGAGTGCAAGAATAGCAAGCTTTTATGAAAGAGCGGGTAGAACAATAGCTCTTGGAAATGATAGTAGAGAAGGTGCTCTATCGGTAATAGGTGCTGTTTCTCCTCCTGGCGGTGATCTTTCGGATCCTGTTGTACAAGCAACACTCAGGGTTGTGAAGGTTTTTTGGAGTTTACAAGCAGACCTTGCATATAGGCGGCACTTTCCTGCAATCGGATGGTTAAGCAGTTATTCGCTTTACTTTGATAATATTAAAGAAAAACTGAAAGAAGAGGTAGGTGAAGATTTCTTGATATTGCGAGCCGATGCATTGAAACTTCTTGAAAAAGAGGCTGAGTTGGAAGAAATAGTAAGACTTGTAGGTGCAGATACATTGTCTATGCCCGATCAATTGGTTCTGGAAGTTGCAAGATCCATTAAAGAGGATTTTCTTCATCAGAATGCATTCCATGAAGTTGATACATATGCATCGATGAAAAAACAATACCTGATGTTGAAAAATATATTGTTCTTTAGTGATAAGGCAAAGGAAGCAATCGCAAAGGATATACATATAAAATCCATAAGAAAATTGCGAATAGTTGAAAAGATTTCAAGGATGAGATATATCAATGAATCGAAGATTGTTGAACTTGAAAAATTATATGATGAAATTGATAAAGAGCTTACTCATCTTATAAATAAGTAGAGGTGCAAAGATGTTAAAAGAATATCAAACAGTAATAAATGTTCAGGGACCTCTTCTACTTGTAGAAGGTGTAAGTGGTGTGAAATATGAAGAACTTGTTGAGATACAACTCCCAAATGGCACGAAAAATAAAGGACAGGTTCTTGAAGTTAAGGATGATAAGGCACTGGTCCAGGTGTTCGAAGGTACGACAGGTATAGATATACCAGAAACCAAGATAAAATTTCTTGGAAAAGGTATTGAGATACCACTTTCTATAGATATGTTGGGAAGGGTATTCGGAGGACTTGGAAAACCAATAGATAAAGGACCGGAGATAATTGCGGAAAAGATGGAAGATATCAACGGTTCACCTATCAATCCATATGCAAGAAGTTATCCCGATGAATTTATTCAAACAGGTTTGTCAGCAATCGATGGTTTGAATACTCTTGTCAGAGGGCAAAAATTACCTATATTCTCCGGCTCCGGATTACCTCATAATAAATTAGCAGCTCAGATAGCAAGACAGTCTACTGTCCTGGGAGAAAAAGAATCCTTTGCAGTTGTTTTCGGGGCAATGGGTATTACATTCGAGGAAGCTCAATTTTTTATTAATGATCTCAAAAAAACAGGAGCGATTGAAAGAGCTGTTCTTTTTCTTAATCTTGCCAATGATCCTGCTATTGAAAGGATTGCAACACCAAGGGTCGCTCTTACTGCTGCGGAATATCTTGCATTTGAGAAAGATATGCATGTATTGGTAATACTAACGGATATGACAAATTACTGCGAAGCGCTTCGTGAAATCTCTGCTGCCAGAAAAGAAATACCGGGAAGAAGAGGGTTTCCGGGATATCTATATACAGACCTTTCAACGATTTATGAAAGAGCAGGGAGAATCAAAAATAAAAACGGATCTATAACAATGATACCTATACTTACAATGCCGGAAGATGATAAAACACATCCGATACCAGATCTTACCGGATATATTACGGAGGGGCAAATTATTTTATCGAGAGTACTGCATCATCAGAAGGTTTCACCTCCGATCGATGTACTGCCTTCACTATCAAGATTGAAAGACAAGGGTATAGGAAAAGGCAAAACGAGAGAGGATCATGCAGACCTTTTCAACCAACTTTTTTCTGCATATGCAAGAGGAAAAGAAGCCCAGGAACTCGCTATAATACTTGGAGAAGCAGCTTTAACCGATATTGATAAAATGTATTTTAAGTTTGCCGAGGATTTTGAAGACGGATATGTTTCTCAAGGAGAATATGAAAACAGAACTGTCGAAGAGACATTGGATGTCGGTTGGAAACTTCTATCGGTATTCCCCAAGGTGGAGCTTAAGAGAATTAGAGATGAATACCTTGAGAAGTATCTTCCGAAAAAGGAAAATGAGAAGAAGGAAGAAAAATGATCCTAAAAGTCAATTCGACAAGAATGGAGCTTCTTAAGTTAAAAAAGAAGCATTTAATTGCAAAAAAAGGGCATAAATTACTAAAAGACAAAGAGGATGAATTGATGAGACAACTTCTCGATCTTATAAAATATATAAGAGAACTTAGAGGAGAGGTTGAGAAAGAGGTTATAAGTGTTATAGGGAGATATCAATTTGCCAAAGCATCGATGAAGAAAGAGACGGAGGATGAG
>JAGLYS010000165.1 GCA_023132105.1 Caldifarciminota bacterium | reverse complement strand
AAATTAAATCTAATACAATTCCGCAAGATCAAACTGTACAAGCCAACTCTGAAGATTCGTGAGCAAGATGAAGGTATGGACAAAGGAAAGTTCAAGGATCTTTTACACTTTTAATTCAATGGTTTAAGGAATTAAAGAACTTAGCAAAGATGAATTGTATGGGATTTAATAATAAAAAAACAAAAAGATGGGGTAAAATCAAACTACACACATAAAGCCAAAAGCCATAAGTGTTTCCATTATGCCACCTTATTATCTTCCATTCCTTCCTCTGCCTGTACCTTTCGGATCGCCTTTCTTTCCTACTCTTGGAGTTCCACCACAATCGCCTTTTCTTGCTGTTTTTGTCATTTTATTAATCACCTTCACCTTATACTCATTACTACTATTTTAATCCTTTGCCTTTTTCTTTTTTTAAGAATTTCCATCCAAATAAACTCCATTTAAGGTATTACCTATCAAAAAACAACAGGTAATATTATGTACCTTTTTAATTAATACTGGCTTCTTTAAATTTTCTGATAATAATTAAACAATACCTATCTTTATAGTATAGGCATAATATTATTCAATTCTTTCATTCGGTAAAAGGTAATTGTCAGGTAGTGAAAGTACCAAGCTTTTAAATTTAGTAATATTATTTTTTCCTATGTTAGTTTTGTTAAAATCGTTAAAAACTTTTATATACTGCGGTTACATAATGTCGCATAATAGGAAGTGGCACAATATGGTACTCGCAACATTACAGAAAAAGGATAAAAAATACCTGAACGCAAAGAACTACAATTATGAACAGGTAGAACAAAAATTAGTAGAATGGGGCTTCAAAAACCTGATAGTCTGGATGGGATTTAATACCGCCACTGGACAAAGAGTTTTAGGCATTCAAATAAGAAAAGATTGTATGGATCTTGCAATAATCAAAGAGGAACTTCTTGCAATCAAGACGATTCATAAACCAAACAAAGAAGGTTATTGGAAAATCAACATAACAGAACGCACTTGTTCAGAACACGCACTCTACTGCATTGGTCATTTTCCTGAAACAAATGAATGGGCATTACTAACCATCAAACATGGAGATACGGATATAGAGATGGCTGAATCTCTTGAAGTGCTATTAAAACTGATAAATGACAATTATTATTGGCATGAAAATATTGAAGAAGAAGATTCTGTTGAAGTATTTATTGATGGTGTTTGGGTAGCAGGAAAAGTATTGGAAACCAAAGGCGAAGAAGCACTTGTGCAATTTGAACCACCAAAAACAAAAGGGTGTTTTCCCTTCAGCAAGATAAAGAAGGTATGGTGAGCAATACATGAACAAGGATGAAAAGAAGGCACATTTTGATGGATACATACTCGGTATTCTCCACACTCTTGAATACCTAATGGAACGAGTGGATCAACCATCATTGGCACTGGAAATCAGAACTGAATTACTTCAGGGCGTTTCTGACAGTAAGCTTAAAAAGATATGCAAAGCAGAAAACATCCAAATCAATTGGAAGCAAATGAAATAGGGAAGTGGCGAAGAATGACAGAGCATATTAAGAAAGCAATTTTGGAATGTATAAAAAACAATGACGGTAAAATGGATAGGGTAGATGTAGTAAGCCACATGGGATTACCTGCAAGTACAATATATTCTTTAATCAATGAATTAATTAAAGAGGATAAAATAGAGATGAAAATGAATCCGACTTCAGTAGAAGCAGGAAAACACCGCCTGTATGTGATAGAACCAAACCATGAAAAAGCAGTTGAATTTCTAACAAATGAAGCAGAGTTCAGATTGAAAGTGTTAAGCTTGATTGACCAAATTAACAGAAATGATAAGCCATGCACTATTAAAAAAGCTTTGTGGTTTCTTTCACTTTCGGAAGAACAATTGATGGTTACAATAAAAAATCTGCAAGAGGGCGGTTCAATCATTATAGTTGATAGTGAATGGCAATTGACAGAAGTAGGGCATAAAGCTTTAAAAACATTCACTCATAAGGATAGATGTCCAGTATGCCAGACCGAGATGGAATGGACAGGTGTTGATGGTAGTATTGGATTGAGATGCCCACATGATTGCGATCCAGATATGCAACCATTTTATCACCATGATGAATGTGGTAAGAAATTTGCAACTGCAAAGGAATATGCAAATCATGAATGCTTCCAGAAGATTTGGAAAAATTCAAATCATGAATATGGTTCAGTTGGGAAGCCAATATTCATATGTTCCAAGAAATTTGACAAACCCATTAATGAAAAATATCCTGAAATATCAGAACCCTGTGGTTTTCATCAAGCAGATATATGGTGTATCATTAATGGAAATGTATGCCCACACCTAATATTTGGATTAGAACCAATTATTGAAGATCCCAAGCCAGAATCAATCTGCGTGATTGATTTCATTCAGAAAGCAGTAGATCAAGGTTACACCAAAGAACAGTTCATGGAATACATGGGGGCATGGTGGCAAGACTATCTCAATGGAAAGGAACAGCAGGATCAGGAGAGTTCGTAATGAATATACAAAAGAATAACAACCTATCTTTTACCTGCTTCGTATTGGTGTTATCTTGGCTAATATATATTCCAATATTATTCAATGGAATTTTTGAATTATTTAATGTTCATTCAATGGAATTAAATAATATTCATATATGGGTACTTAATTTTACTGCCTGTGGATTTATATTGTCTGGAATCCTTAGATTAGCATTTTGGTTTGCATTTAATCAAACAATTTTCACTTGCAAGGGGGAACAATAATGAATAAAAATCAAAAATATTGGGCAATAACTCTGCTAATCGCAATACCAATAAATATGATAGTTGGCAGTTTCATACCAAACTGGATAATCACAATAATCATACAATTTATTATTTCTCTTTCAATTGCACTAATGGTTAGTTGGTTCATATGGCACAGGAAAATTGAAGTTCAGGATCAATCAGAAGAACAAAAGGGGGAACTATAATGGCAGAATTTGATGTGATGGGTATCTTTGAAGAAAACAAACTTCTGATCTATGTATTTTATGCATTAGTGATTGGATATTTTGTAGGCAAGAACAGAAACACGATCAAGCAGGGGATACATAATATCGGTCATGAAATTGACATGGCATTGTGTACGCTATTTGGTTGGTTTGAAGAAAGAACAGTAAACAAAAAATCAAATCCAAAATATGATTGGTGGTCTTTGATGAATTTCTATTTGGTGATATGGGTACTATTATTTCCACTTACAGAACTCGATTTTTACCTTATAGTCTGGCTACCTATCACAATATTAGCATTCGTAGTAGCGTTTATATTCTTATTTTTTGAATTTCAATTTACAAAAAATGCTTTCGGTTCAGAAATCATTGAAGAAGATAAGGCGGTGGAATGAACATGGGTTTTGACAATCTTAAAGGTCATATATCTAATGCAATAGCTTCAAAACAATTGAAGATTAACTCCCTACAGAGATTGCATGAAGATATTAGCATGGGCAGAGTGGATGAAGATACCGCATGGAAACGATACTACAATATAGAGGATTAGGTGAGTAAGATGAAATCAATGAAAAGACTTGGGATTATTCTTGTGGGCTTGGGAATTGGATGGATATGGTTAATATCAATACTTTGGACATTTATTGATATTGATGGGTGGATATTATACCCAATAGGACTTACATCTGTATTTTTGATGCTATGTATCTCACTCCATTACCTTTCAAAAATGGATGATTATTATGATTGTCATTCATGCGGTGTTTGGTTTGATAAACAGAATAATCTCCCACACATAGAAAAACAAAGTTATGATCCAGACCTATTCTATTGCTCTGAATGTACAAAAAGATTAGACCTGAAAAATATATTATCTGAAAAAGAGAAAGAATCATTCAATAGTCGATTGAAGGATTTAGAGATTTCAGAGAAGAAAAGATTGGGAAAAGAAATGGCAGAAAAGGATGATTGATCCAATGGAACTTTCAGATTATTTTCCAGAGTTTTACGAGGTAGTTACCGAAGATGGCAAGAGATACCTTTCTTACCGTTGTTTCACGCATAACAAATTCCACCTGATCAGAACCACAGCGAAGGAAATCTCCAAGATACGTTCTGCCTTCAGATTGGTAAATAAACGCACTGAAGATAATCTAATTCTTCACTGTGGAAAGGGAGAAATACCAAATTTTGATGGTGATGGTTTCCAAATAAAAATCACGCCAACACAATCAATTCCAAAGCCAGAAAGAGATAAGCTAAGAAAGAAACTCAAACTGATGGTTGAGAAAATACCTCATGTCTTACTTTCAGACCATGAGATAGCATCCACTCGAACTATACTGGAACAAAGAATTGATAAATTAGCTATCATGGAAATAAAATTAAAACAATCCAAAAAAGAAATGGAAGAAGATTTGAAACTAATCAAAAGAGGGTGAGTAAGATGGAACAGAAAAATAAGGGAAAGATGATTTGGATAGGTTTATTGATTGCAATATTTCTTGGTTTAATGGCTATTTCATTATGGTATGTTCCATACGATATTAGCCATGATCAGCACATGGTTGATACCATTAATGTTAGGGCATTAGAATATGAACATCCTGATGGGGTGGTAACAGACTTCACCGAAGCAGAGATAATGCAACAGGATGCTATTGAAACATATGAAGGGATGGAATGGAAATTGGATAATCCCGAATTATATTGGTATCATGGCATATTTCGTGGGGTTCTTCTCGGATCAATGGGTGTACTTGGTTTGTATGCCTTAATTGGTATGATTGAATTACTGATTTCTGTTAATAGGGCGTGGTAGTATGGATATAAAGACATTTAATCGTGTTTGGGCTATAATAATGATTACATCCCTGATAGCAGCAGTATTGATTTCGCTTTTCTATGTGCCATACAATATAAGCCACGATCAGCACATGGTTGATACCATAAATGAAAGAGCATTTGACTACGGGCATCCAGAGGGGGTAATAACTGACTTCACCGAAGCAGAAATCATGAGTTTAGATGCCCAAGAAGAATATGAGGAAAAAGTATGGATGCTTGACAATCAGGAATTATATTGGCTTGAAGGTCTAACTGTTGGAATATTAATTGGATCTCTTACAGTGCTATTATTGTGGGCTTTGAAATCACCTATATTAGATTATTATTATGATGATGATTGTGAAGATGAAGATGATGAAGAAGTTCAACGGTTGGTAGAACCATGAGTAAGGATAAGGAATTTGCCAAGATCATAGAAATCATAGCCATTGCCAGTATCACTATCACAAAGCTTTCATGGTTCAAGTCAAAGAAGCTTGGTTTTCTGTACCACGTAAAAGTAACAGGGTATGATCCTGAAGATCCTAAAAAGACAAAGTATTATGATGGGTATGTCCATAGAATCACACTTGATGGGGTAAGAAGAATCACGCTGGATAAAGATATTAGCATCATTATCAACAAAATGGAAGATATTATCATTCACAGAGAGTTAAAGGCGAGAATAACCGCCTATCCAGATGGTTCATATTCTGTTCTATATCTCTACAATGAAAAAGAAGAAAACAAGGATAAAAACATCAGGAAAGCAATGGATCAGGATTTAGACTTCATGAGTTTATCCATGCTGGAAATTATTGATGATACTTTAGTCAAGAAAATTTTGGAAACAGATCCTTCAAGATGCATTTGCCCTGAATGTAAGATGGACAAGTTCTTCCACGCAGACGGATGCAAGATCGGGGAAAAATTAGAAAATTGGGCAAACAAGGAGATGCGAAATTGAAAGAACTAATAAGGAACTGGAATCCCAAGCAGAAAATCAGAATAAAATACCTGATAGATAAAACACACTATGCATATTGGGAAACCACAGCAAATGAACTATATACCCACATCTCTAAATTTGTTGATGCTTATATAAAGAAGGACATTAAACTTTCTAACAGGCAATTATATTATAGACTTGTTGGTAATAATTTAATCCCGAATTATATTGAAATATATAAGAGAGTTTGCAAGTTCCTTACTGATCTGAAGTATGGTGGTTACATTGATTGGGATGCCATAGAAGATCGTGGTAGAGTTCCGAAAAGAGAACCACAATGGGATACAATTCAAGATTTAATTGATTCAGCAGTTGATTCATACAGATTGCCAAGATGGAGTGATCAGGAGTTCTATGTTGAATTATACTGTGAAAAAGAAGCAATGGAAAGTGTGTTAAGACCAATTGCTGAAAAATATCATGTTTATTTTGGATATAATAAGGGCTACACAAGTTCATCCACCATGTATGATACTGCAAAAAGAGTTAATAAGCAATTAGACAATGAAAAGACGGTTGTTCTACTATATCTCGGTGATCATGATCCTTCAGGTATTGATATGGTCAGAGATGTAGAGGATAGAATAAAAGAGTTCTTGATAGCGTGGAGATATGGTCTTGATGATGATGATCCAGATTACCCAAGATGGCAAACACAAGAATGGATAGATGATCATTTCTCTGTTGAACATATCGCATTAACTACTGAACAAGTAAAAAAATACAATCCCCCACCAAATTCAGCAAAAGTTACAGATCCAAGAGCAAAGGAATACATTGCCAAACATGGAAATGTCAGTTGGGAATTAGATTCACTCGAACCTGAAGTATTGATGCAATTAACAGAAGATGCAATCCTTCAATATCTTGATGTTGATGATTACAATGCATGGTTAGACAAAGAAGAAGACGATTCCAAAGCGTTAGTTGAGTTTGGAGAATTATTAAAAGATGATGCAACATTTGAATTAACTGATAAAGGGAAAAAAATGGGTTTAACAAGCATCAGAGATATAAGAACCATCCACTGTGGTAAAGTAGATAATAAGTGTGATTGTTGCAATGAAGTTAGTGAAGATGATGGTAAGACCTGCACTCTTTTGAAAAAGAAGGAAGGTGGTTCTTGATGTACTTCGACATTGTAACCAAGAAAGCTTCATGTGATTGTACTGTTGATTACTATCCAGAAGAAATTACTGGAACGCCAACAGAATGCTATTATCATGGAGAAGGTGTGTGGCAATGTCAAGAATGTGGTTTAATCTATGATAATTCAGATAAGGTTTTCAAAGTCAAAATCAAGTACACAATAGATGATGAAAATTTTACAGGTATTGATCCAATTGAATTAGATCCGAGATTGCTTTTACCTGCTAATGAAGGGGAGTATTCATCCAAAGAATGCTTTCTTCAAGACTTTATAGAAGGCGGTGGTTGGGATTATAATGGTATAGATGGTCATGCCATTGGCATCTTTGAACTGGAAGTATGGTGGGAATATGTTAGTAGCCATACAGATTGTGGAATTGAATGGGATATTGATATGAAAATAATAAGTGAAAAGGATGGGAATTAAAATGGGAAAAAGTTCAGGCAAGTTGAAACCATCAACTATTAACAACATTCGATTGGAAGTAGGCGAAAATCTACTTGGGAATATAGTATCCACAGAGGTTCTATTTTACGTTCTCGCAGATGTTATAGGAATGAATAATACTGATGCAAGGTTCTGGACATTCAAATTAGATCGGGGAGATGGCTTTGGCGGTGGAGAAGTATTTACAGGCGATACCGTCAGCAAGATTATTTGTGAACGCTGGAAAGCATATGAGTTAGATCCAAAACAAGCATCACGCTTTGTTACCAATCATATGAAAAGTTCAAGGATTATCAAGATAGATAAGAAACCATATGTTTGGGAGTTCAATGGCTTTGGAACAAACCAAAGACCATATATTGCAGGATTTAAGAGGGGTATTTCATCATGAAGCAAACAGAAATTACCGAAGAAGAATGCAAACGAATCATTGAGGTAGAAGGTGGGCTTGAAGCTTTAACCGTTTTTGGTTGTTACACATACCCAAAAGGAAGTATTAGGGCTGATGGTCGAATAGCCAAAGAGAAAGACATTTACACTGAATGGGGAAGAAAGGGAGATGATGCCCCACTGATAACAATACACACACAAGGAGATATTACAAAATATTACAAATTTGAAGGGGGTAGCCCATAATGAAATGGTCAGTTGCATTTTTATTAATGGTAATATTATCTTTCTCTTTCACATTAATAGCAATATTCATAGGTGTGGGGGAAATAATACCTGTTGGATTAATCTTAATAAATTTCACGGTACTTTCCATAATGCTCATAGGAGATGATGAAAAATGAGCATCAATTTTGATAAACTAAATAAGAAAGTAAGGACAGTAAGATTTTATTCGCTTGTAGATGAACTTAAACATCTATTTGATTGCGGTACAAGAACTTGCCCACGCCACAACACCGCCTACAAAAGAAACTGCGGAATGAACGGTTTAAGGGCATCAGGAAGGCGATAGTATGGGTTTGAAGAAAATGGTTACAGAACTAATTGATGATGGCATTAAGGTTGCCACTAAAGTTAAGAAATATGTGATTGACGATACAGTGAAAGATGTGGAAAAGATAATTGGCACATCTGACGAGAAGAAGGAGAAGGACAAAGATGAATAATACTGGCGATAATGGAGAGCAGGGAAACAATCAGAATGCCATAAGGTTAGGGATTGTACTGCTTGTTATCGTAGTTGTAATTGGATCGGTGATGATCATGGGAAAACACAGTGATGAAGAAGATATAGATATGAAATATGTAGGGGCAGTTGTTAGTTGGCAAGATGAAAACAATATCCAGATAGTTTTGATAAATTCAACCGACATATACAATATCAGAGTAATTGGATTGGATGAAGAAAATGATCATGAGGTCATATTATCGAACACTTCAAGCTTTGAGGTAAATAATATTACATTCGATTTGACTGATATGATTGATGATGATATGGGCATCTGGATAGAAGTTGAGAACGCCAACACCGAAATCAAAGAAACAATCAGGTGGATGTGATTGCATGGACAAAGAAACAGCAGAATTGATGGCAGAAAGTGTGCGTAAAGATATTGCCAATAATCCACTTCATTTTGGTGATTCTGAAGTTGAAGTGGTTGAAACAATCGGTGTCGGTTGGAAAGTGGAGATATATTAGGTGATGAATATGTTGAGAGCAATATTTGAAGAAACAGAGAAGAATGAATTTCACTGTGCTGAAGTATCAAGGGCATTGCAGATGGACATTCCAGTGGCAATGGTATTAATGATGCCAAGCACATACACTTCAGTTGGAAACACCCACATCTTACTATATTTCCCAACAGGTTCTAACGTCATAGCATATTCAACAGAATTACTCACCCATAAATTCACAATTGATAAAATTGCCGACATCAATTATTATGCAGAAAAAAGAGAAAAAATAAAATTATATAAGTATGCTTTAGAAATGTTGCCATTCATAAAGCCAACAGAGGATGGGGTGTATCGTTATTTCATAGATTTTTCAACAGTAAGTTCAAGATTTATTGAAATAAGAATACAGTATTATAACGATCACGACAAAAGATCTGAAGAATTTCTGGAGTTGTGGTATTATGATGATATGATCAGCAGATGCAAAAAGCCCCAAAAACTTGGTACGTGGGTATATTCAAAACATGAAATCAACGATCAAAACGTCTTGATATGGGAAACCACAGATGGAAAAGAATTAGGCGAAGGATTGAAATTACCACACATCAATGGCTACCATGAATATGTAGAGGGGGATGAGTAAAATGTTTGATAAGAATGGAAATATATTGCCTGAACACAGTGGCAAAGAAATAGATTACAAAGACAATCCATTCATAGAGAAGTGCCACAAAGCAACAGAACTCCAAAAATCGTGGGAAGTCAAAAAAGGAGATCAGGTATATTATTATCATCACAGTAATCTTGGTTGGAGAAGAAGTTTTGTTACCACTAATTTTGTATGTACAGATGATAAACTCACCATTTTAGATGGTAGTGCAGGATCTTCAGGCGGTCATTATGATTACACTTCTGTTGCCAAAATTCACAAGTCAGACATCATTTGGTTGCCAAGTATAGAACAGTTATTAATTTTGCTCAATATAAAAAATCCAAAAGATTTACTTTCTTCAATAAATCAAGCATTCTATGATAATTATTATTTCCAATTTAAAAATATGAATGAGTTCCTTTTAGCATATTATATCTGGCATACAGAAAAGAAGAAATGGAATGGTGAAGATTGGGTGAAAAGAGATGGATGAAAAACAGATAGAAGATTTATCTTCAAATTTTGATAGGGCATTTCGCAAAATGAGTATTTTCATATTCTATATGATAATGGTTATAGTAGTGATGATAATTATACCATTCTTTACCCTATCTGGATTTGGAATATTATGGGGGATAATAAATGGCTTTGTGGTCGCCCCATGCTTATTATTGTATCTAATTTATGGCGAACAGGAGAGATACACTTGATCAGGGGGAATAAATAATGGGATTAAACATACCTGATGGAATCGAAGCCAAGTGCGATCAAGAAGGATGCACAAGTAAGACAGTAATCCCAATCAGGTATATCCATACTGGATTTAAGAAATCATCCTTATTTAATAAGTTGAGAAAGGCAGGTTGGTACATTTCAAAGAAGAATGAAACAGTTCTCTGCCCTACCTGTGCGGATAGTATGGGCGTAAAAAGGAAGAAAGTAAAGAAAGAAAATCAGAGTAATAACATAGATACATGGAGTGATTAAATAATGGCAATGACAGAAGCATTTAGTGAAGAAGAAATGAAGCAATATGAAAGTTCAGAGGATATAGTGGAATTAGGAGTTTATACCACGAAAGAACAGTTAGATCACAAGATTAAGTTGGTCAAGCAAATGGAAGATGCCAGAGAAGAAGGCATTGGATTAGCAGAGGATGATAATGGTCATACTTATGATGGTGTATATTGGAAAGTTCCATTCAGCAAGTTCAAGAGGTCTTTGGAAGAATATATTGAATGGAGAGATGGCATCACAAATTACGATTCAGTATCTACGCCAATGATAATTGGTTACAGTGGACATTTGAAACGTATTTGGTTTGCATCAGAAAAGTTCTGGCAGGGCTACTTTGAAGTAGAAAGTGTTGAGGGCAATAATGCATTCATTTGCCAGTGGCATCCATTAGCCAAGCCAGAAGATTATCCAAGATCCTCATTCCAGGGTTATACAATGAAACTTCCAAAGGTGAAATAAACATGGCAACAGGATTAGAAGATGCAATAATCATACTAACAATAATAATCTACTTATTAGGTGGTATTGGTGGATTATATTATTGGTTCATATATCGCCCTAATTATTTCATGGAAGTAATAATTTGGTCAAAGAATGCAGATTTTAATCATCATGATTATGAGAAAGCAAAAAAATATTTTGAGAACAGGAGTGAATAATTATGAAAGATATATGTACTGATTGCAAGAAGCCCCACAACCCAAGCCATTGGCACAAGAAATATCTTAAAGGCAAGAATCTTCCAGAGAATTTATGTGCTGGATGCTTGGGAAAGAGAATGGCACAGGAAAGTGTTGATAGGCATTTTAATACGGTGTACAGATTCTTTGAGAGTGCATTGGATTACTGCATCAAGAAAGGATATGCTGAAGAAATTGAGTATGTCAGAAACAGGCATTTTGACGATTCGATAGAAGCAAAACATTTCCTCAATGAATATGTCTATGTTGTTTTGAACACTGGCATGAGAAATCAGGTTGCAGAAAAGATATTCAACAATCTTATTGAATCGGGTGATCTGGACAAAACAGTAAAACACAAGGGCAAACACAAGGCAATCTCTCTTGCTTTCAATAATTATGAAACATGGTTCAAAGAACTGAAGGAAGCAGATGATAAGGTTGAGTATCTTGGATCTCTGTTCTTCATTGGGGATATTACCAAGTATCATCTTGCAAGGAATCTCGGCATAGATGTAGCCAAGCCTGATAGACATCTCCAGAGAATTGCAAACAAGTATGGCTTTGATAATGTTCATGAAATGTGCGAGTTACTTTCAGAGGAAACAGGTGAACGGATCGGTACAGTTGATGTGATTCTGTGGAGATATTGCAATTTAACAGGTGGTGTGTAAATGGTAGATCATAATAGTTCAACGAGAAGAAATATGGAACAAATATTCAGAATAAGGGGAATTAGTGGCAGAGAAAAAAAGTTGAGTACAAGATATTTAACTCTTGAAGAACTCGTAAATTACAAAATTGAAAGGACTTTTAAAATCCATTCAATTGATCGTAGTATGATGATCAATGGAAATAAAAGAACATTATTATTTGAAAATGATTTGATAAAATGGGTATGCATGTATTATGGAGAGATCCTAATTGGTAAAATTCAATATAACTATATGTCTGGAAAATTCCATGTGGCAAAGGTACATAACCCCGAATTATCAGGAAAGATAGAGCATTCAGAGTTCTATCATCATGGGGATAGTTGTTCCAAGCAAATGTTTGGGTGGGGTGAACTTGAAGTCATTGGCAATACCCATGATAATCCAGAGATTATTCCAGAGAATCAAAGTTTCTTGAAGGAGTAGATTGATATGGTTGAAGTAAAAGCGTGTCCAGATTGTAAGGGAAGCGGTCAAGATCCAGATAAGTTTGATGAGTTTCTGGCAGGGAAGATGATTCATTGCAAAACCTGTTTTGGTCAGGGATTCATAAATCGTGTATTCAAGTTTCGAGCAAAGAATCTGGAAAATGGTAAGCTATACTACTCTGATGATATTGGTATGGCAACCTTTTGGAAGCAAGTAGTTGATGGAATCATGGTGAATGTCCAGCAGTATATCGGGGCAGAGTTACATGAAATACCAATCTATGAGGGTGATATAATCCACTATGATGCGGATCTAACAGAAACAGGTGGATTTTTAGAACATACTCACGTTGTAGAATATGGGGAATATTGTGATCCAGATGGAAATATGGTATTTGCCTTCTCCCATTCATATGGTAGTGATAGTGAATTAGCCAGAGGAAAAATTATCGGTAACATAGTTGAAACTCCAGAGTTAATACCAAAGAGGGATTGATATGAGGTCATGGAAGGTAGTTACTGATGGGATTTCGAAGCACATACTATATCATGAGATCCAAATATGCTTTGATGAGATAGTCGAAGCAAATGGCTACTTTAAGCTATCCATATCAGGAAAGTTCGTGGCACAGCTACCGATCAAGACTAACGAAATCGTGGGGGAATACTAATGGCAATTGACATTGAAAATGAGAATTTGGTGTATGTGCCAGTAAACAGACTATCAACCATCAGAAGATTGGTCAAGCAGGGATATATCCCCGATAGCAGAGTAACCTTCTTTGATGTATTTGGTAAGCAGATCGAAATGCGGTGTTTGAAGAAACAGGTACAGGTGGATTAAATGAAATTATCATCCAAGATATTAATAACTGTTAATTTTGTTGCATTATTATTAACAAGTACAGCATCTATAAATATTCTTTCAAGGATTTCAAAAGACAACTCAACACATGATAATGTATTTACACTCTTGGCGTTCATTGGTCTATTATTCATTTCTTTAACTCTATTAAAAATATTATATAATATTGGTTTCAATTTTAATGATAATGATTATAATGATAAATTAATAAAATTAAAAGTTTTGAATATAGATGATGTGGACTTTATGACAAAAATACTGTTATGTGGATTTAATGTTAATAATAAAGGAATGTTTAGTATTATTGATAGAATAATTAAATTAAATATACCATTAACCCAAGAATATTTTGATTTTTTATATTTAATAGGATTTAATTTCAATACACTATTAACAATTAAGAATTTAGAAGTAATTTCTAAAATAGTTAATGTTAGTAACATAGGAACATATAAAAATTTAGTTCATAAAAAATTTAATTTAAATAATCCAGATTATAGGAGTAATGTAAGATCATCAACAATACTTAAATATGATAATGAAGTTGATGATTTAATATCCGGAACTGGATTAAAAGTTGTCAATGATTTAAATATTAAGAATGGTGAAATTTCTTCAATAGTATTAGATTCAATATTTGAACAATATAATAAATTAGGATTATCTTCTAAAGATGATAAATTTAAAGAAATGTCCAATTTATTTCTAAATAAATTGGACATTAAATTGGATGAAAGTGTATTTATTAATAGTGAAAGGAACATTACACTTACATACTATGATTATAAGGACAGAAATAAAAAAGTTGTTAAAAACCTTAATGATAGTATTGTTGATAGTAAAATTTATGAAGATGAAAAATATAAAGCAAATTTAGAAATTGAATATATAAACTCACCAAATTATACTGTAACCTCTATTATACAATTTGATTCATTAAATAAGCTTGGTTTTAATTTTAAAAATGATTATATTAAATTTTTAAATATATTAAATTCATTATCATTTGATATTAATACAAGTCAAACAGTTAATATTGTAGATAATTTTATTAATATTGGTTGGCATT
>JAGLYS010000164.1 GCA_023132105.1 Caldifarciminota bacterium | reverse complement strand
GGGTTATTTATAATTATAATATTATTTAGTGAGAGGTGTGCTTGTCTTTTCAGATTTTTGAAAATGATTTTTGGGCAATAAATGAAACCATAACAAAATTGCTTAAAATGACAAATGCAATAGCTGTTTTATTGATAGATAAGGCAGGACAATTGATTACAAGTACGGGTAATATATCACAAATCGATACAACCTCTTTTGCATCCCTTTCTGCTGCTGATTTTGCAGCAACAAGCCAATTGGCAAAGCTTGTAGGAGAGAGTAACTTTAATACTCTTTTTCATCAAGGTGAAAACCAGAATCTTTATATCCAACTAATTGCAAATAAGGTAATATTAGTAGTAATATTCGACTCACGAACAAGTCTTGGCTTAGTTCGTGTTCGTATTAAACATGCAACAGATGAACTGAATGCTATCATACTTGATATTATGGAAAAAATCGACTCTAATAAAGCTAACAATGTAATTGGTCTTGATACAGATTTTAAAGAACAAGCAGAGAATGAATTGGATGAACTTTTCAAATAGATCGGAGGACAAATTTGTCTCTTATAAATTATGCATCAAGAGAAATAAGCTGTAAAATAGTATACTACGGACCTGGTTTGGGCGGGAAAACCACAAATATAAAATATATATATTCGAAAATCTCCCCTAATGCAAAAGGTAATCTTATCAGCCTTGCTACCGAATTGGATAGAACACTTTTCTTCGATTTTTTACCAGTCAATTTAGGAAACATCAGAGGTTTCAAGACTCGATTTCATCTTTATACCGTACCAGGTCAGGTATATTATAATGCCTCTAGAAAATTAATATTAAAAAGTGTTGATGGTATCGTTTTCGTAGCAGATTCGCAGGTAGAAAGGTTTGAAGATAATATAGATTCATTGCAGAATATGCTTGAAAACCTTCAGGAATATAATATAAATCTATCAACCGTGCCTGTGGTTTTACAATATAATAAAAGAGATTTACCAAATATATCAACCGTCGATGAACTTGAAAGAGTCTTAAACCCCCCGAAATTACCATCTTTTGAATCCGTAGCGATTCAGGGAATTGGTGTTTTTGAAACACTAAAAGCAATAAGTAAACTCGTTATCAGGAATCTTAGCTAAATATATCCGTAATATAATTTTTAAAATTCTCTTTAATGTTTGTAAATTCCAATGAATACTTTTCAATCTTGATTTCCGACATATCTCTTAATTTTTCATAATCAGTTAAATATTCAGATTCTACCTTACTAATGGCTTCCAATATATATAAGCTAAGTTCTGCAATAGCGCTTCTGATGAAACCGCTTTCAATATTATCTATCTCCAAATCATTCTCTTTAATCAAACCTAACAGGTCTTTATGAAATAAATATAAACTATCTGATAATCTGGATATCTCGTCTGCCAATATTTTAAATGCATTCCCCTCTTTCCCCATTTTGTTAGCCATAATCATAGCATTATAGGAAAATATTCTAAGACGATTTGCAAAATACTCGATTTTACTGAAAGCATATATTAATTTATTATTGTTATTTGTTACCTTCTTTGATAATGACAGTGCTTTATTGTCCTTACTCTCCAATGAATTATTTATATTTTCAATTATCTCACTTATATGCTTTTTATAATTACCTAAATCGACTTGGTCGGTAGCAGACAAATCTTTGGAAATCGCTATCTCAATACTATTTAACTTATTAAATATTTGCTCTTTTATATAGATTAATTTCTCATCAAGGTTTTTCTTTTTTTCATCATATTCTATACGATATTTATCAGCAATTTCCTGATTAGGTATATATTTAACAATTATTTCCGGTTCGATTTTCTCCTTCTCGGGCTCGATATACCTTATGTGTCCAGGTCGAAATAAAAGTAATAAAACAAATAATACGATATAAACAATCAAAGTATACCTATCTCCTAAGAGATAATTGATAAAGGATATTTGCTTACCCCCCTTCATTGTTAAGATTACTTTACCTACAAGTATTTTATTCAAATCACTATCAAATATTGGGATTATTGATAATACTTTTCCTTTATAAACAATAATACTATCATCTTGTATATTTATAAATTTATTAATCATCGATGTGTCTGCATATCCTTTAGTAACAGAATACAACTCCGCACTATTGGAATCCAATACTATTATCTGATTAAATTGCGAATTATTAACTAAATACTTGATAATATAATCAGGAACTTGTAAAGATCCATCAATATTTAATTTTATCTGTTTAACAAAAAAATTTGCCTTCTCAATATCAGTTTTGTTCCTGATATTTTTTTCATTATAATAAGACTTATATAACAGAAAGAAAAATATACATAAGGATAAAATAAGAATAAACTGCCAGATTCTATTCCATATCTTCATCAAGGTTAGCAAGTTTTTGCCCCTCTCTCTTCATTAGATTTATTAGCTTTAAATCAAATATTTGTGCCGCATCGATACCGATTAATTTTAACTGATGATTAAGTGCAACCACTTCTACAATTACTGATACATTTTTACCGGTAACAAGAGGAATAACTACATGTGGGATCTTCACACCTAAAATACCTATCATATCCTGAGTTAATCCTGCCCTTTCATAATCAATGTTTTTTCTCCATTTGACAAGATCTATTTGAATTTCAACTCTCTTATGAAGTCTTATACCTCTTATGCCAAATATCCTGGCTAAATCTATAATTCCAACACCTCTAATTTCCATAAAATGTTGTAATGATTCTCTGTCTTTAAGTCCTGAACCCATTAATATTTCCTGACTTCTCCTTCTAATAGAGACTATATCATCTGAAACTATCCTATGCCCCCTTTCCACCAGATCAAGAGCAAGTTCACTTTTCCCAATACCACTTTCACCTCTTATTAAAACGCCTATTCCATAAACATCTACAAGTGAACCGTGTAGGATCATCTCAGGAGCAAGTTGACTATTAAGAAACATAGTTATCTTATGAATAAAGTTTGTAGTAAGTTCTTTTGTAATTAAAATCGGAATTTTATTTTTCTTGGCAATCCTAATAAAATAATTTTCAAAATCCAATCCTTTTGTAATTATTATTACAGGTATTTTAAACGAGATTAGATCTCTTATTGCTTTTCTTTTTTTTGTTATAGATAATGTATTAAGATATGAGTATTCAGTTTGCCCTACAATTTGAATTCTTTGATATAAGAAATAATTTTTGAAACCGGTAAGGATTAAACCTGGGCGGTTAACATCCGGAGAAACAATCTTGTTTCCAAACCCAACTTCACCGGTAAGGGATTGTAAACCAAAATCATCTTTTTTTCTTTCGAATAATTCACCAACTGTGATTTCCTTTTGAATAATCGATTCAGTCATATTAACCGGACTTTCTCCTTGTCTCAAAAAGCTCACGATGTTTAAATAATTGACTCTGCATCTTATCTACAACATTATCAATAGAAATATAAAGATCATATCCTTCATCCTTACTGGAAAATATCGTATCTCTTGTTTTAATTGTTAATTCTACATGATTTCTATTACTCTCTTGCTCTAATATCATTCTCATATTTATTATATACTTATTATGTTTATCAAATTTCTTTAATTTCTTCTCTACAAAATCTCTTATATTATCAGTTAAATCAAAATGTCTTGCTGTTAGTTCCAGTTTATTTTTCACTATTCCTCCTTTTTATAATTGTATCATTTTTATAGTTATCATTATCAATATCCGGATAATCCTCATTGAAATTTAGTCCTCTTGATTCCTTTCTTGCTATAGAAGATCTAATTACAAGTAATGATGTAATAGCCATATTCCTAACCTCAAATAACCGGCTACTAATCTTTCCATCATTAATCATATCTAAAATACTCATATATATATCATCTATAATACCCTCTGCTTTAAACAATCTATCATTATTTCTTACAATACCTACCATATTCCACATTGTATCTCTAATCTTTACTCTATATCCTTCAACCATACTATCATCAATAAATACCAATTTCATAATTTCATCTCTATTATAACTAAATTTCACCTCTTTATCAAGTTTATTAACAGATTCTTTATACACATTTTCAGCAAAAACCAATGCTTCAAGAAGAGAATTACTTGCCAGTCTATTTGCCCCATGCAAACCTGTAAAAGCGACCTCACCTGCGACATATAAACCTTCTATGTCGGTCTTACCCATAAGGTTTGACTTTACACCTCCACATAGATAATGTGCAGCAGGAACCACAGGAATCATATCATAAGGAATGTCAATATCTCTTTTCTTACATTCATTCATAATATTTGGAAAATTTTCCTCTACCTGACACCTGGAAATGTTTGCAAGATCTAATAATGCATACTGATATTTATTCATTCTCATCTCTTTATCTATAGATCTTGCAACAACATCTCTCGGAGCTAAACTTGCCTTTTTATGGTATTTACTCATAAATTCTCTTCCATCGGGTGTTCTTAAAATAGCACCAGCTCCTCTAATTGCTTCAGATATTAAAAATGATTTTTCAGAAATAGGTTTTTTTTCATAAAGACTAGTTGGATGAAACTGTACAAACTCCATATTACCAACGGAAGCTCCCTTTAAGTAAGACATAGCAATACCATCTCCCGTTGCAATAGTCGGATTCGTCGTAAATTTATAAATTCTGGCTCCCCCACCTGAGGCAAGAAGTACAATTTTTGCAATATAATGATCTATATTACCATTCTCTCTATCAAGGGATTTTACACCAATACATATTCCATTATTATTTATAATCAAATCCAGTGCCATATGATTTTCAAATATTCGAATATTGTCACTATTCTTGATCCTATTGAGAAGCTTCTGTTCAATTTCAAATCCTGTATAATCCTTAGTGTGTACAATCCTATTCTTTGAGTGCCCCCCCTCCCTGCCAAGATCTAGTTGCCCATTATTTTCAGAGAAATTTACGCCTAAATTAAGAAGTTCTTCAACAACCCGTGGGCCATTTTCTATCACCATATCTACTACATTTTTATGACTCAATCCACATCCCGCGATTAATGTGTCATCTATATGGCTTTTAAAACTATCATCAGCACTAAAAACAG
>JAGLYS010000163.1 GCA_023132105.1 Caldifarciminota bacterium | reverse complement strand
TGTTTTTTATCATATTTAAAACTGTTCCATATTCTTCTTTTTCATAATTGTATACTATATCATTTATATTGATAGATAATTTATGCTTTTCATCAAGCTTTATTTTACTTTTTGAAATTATTTTACCATATATATTTTCAATTTCATTTTCTTCGATTAGATTCTGTTTTATATGAAGAAAACCGTTTTCCGAGAATATTGTTTTAAAAGATTTCCCCATACGGCATACAGGGTCAGCAAGACCCGATATAAAATAACCTTCATCAACAAGCATGTTGCATATTATTTTAATAGTATCATTTACATGTTTTGCATCCATATACATTAAAACATTTTTACATATAATTATGTGAAAATCCTCTTCGGTATATTTTTTTAAATCAATAATATTAAATGTATCAAATGTAACCATCTTCTTAATATAGCTTTTCAGATGATATAAATTGTCTTTATATAAAAAATAAAGACTCTTATAATTTTTAATGGGACTTTCCTCTCTAAAGGAAAATTTATTATAGATGCCTGCCAAAGCGTCTTTAACAATATTATGTGAAATATCACTTGCTCTTATTGTAATACGATCCTTATATTCGGGATAGAACATATCTATTATCATTGCTATAGAATATGGCTCTTCTCCACTGGAACACCCTATACTCCATATTCTTAAATTATCATATCTATTTAATAATCTTGGTAAAATATGAATTCTTAAATTCTCATATAGATCACAATCCTTAAAGAAATATGTGTCCTTTATAGTAAGCTGATCTACAACATTATCGAACTCCTCGTTAATGTTGTTTTTCAATATGTTATAATAACCATCTATATCTGTTTCAAGCATTGTTAATCTCTCATTAACAATCTCGAAAAGTATATTCTTGAAATTGTACTCTAAAACAATACCTGTTCTTTTTTCGAGGAAATCTACAATATCATCCAATACCACATTAACCTCCCGGTATATATTATATTCTAACGGTTATATTATTTATGGCAAGTATATAAATTAAAATTTATCAATTGAATATAGATATATACAATTGGAGATAATTGGTATTGAAAATATAAATTATTTGTGTTAAATTGAATTGAATATTGAAAGGAGTTATTATGAACGAAAAAATAAAAAAAATATTTAAAGGATTTGAAGAAAGAGGACTTAAAAGGGATAAAGTATTCGAAGAAATATTAAGAGTGTTAACATTAAAGCAAATTCTTGTAGATAACCGTATGTTATATAATACACTTAAAAAAGGCAAAGCTGCTTTATTTAAAGAAATGAAATCACATACTGACGGGAGATTTCCCGGAGATAAGGATTATTTTTTTGATATATTTGAGGATGTTAAAGATATTGATATCTTAAATCTGATTCATTTCTATATTACATATGAAAAATCAAACAGAAAAATCAGGAGAGGAGATTATTATTCATTATTTAGTAATATATCTTCTTACTTTGCAGATAAATTTAAGAAATATAATCCGAAAACAGTTCTGGTTCTTGAACCTGAAAAATTTATTGCTGAGTTGGGAGACATTATTGAATCATTCCCAAAGATTAAGTTTATCCTTTTTACAGGAGACAACAACCTAAAAAAGGCGTTTCAGCTTCAATTCGCAAGAGATAAAAATGTTGAAGTTAAGTATATAGATTTTCTAAGCGAAAAAATAGTATTCCCAAAAGTCCAATATGTTATATCTATGAATATAATATACACTTTTAGAAATGGCAGCTGGCATATCGTTTCCAGATCGGAAGAATTGTGGAGAAAAATATTAAACGGTCTAAAGAAAAGTTCAACGCTTTTCTTTCTTATGGATAGTTTATCTAATACGGGTTCAAAACACATTGAATTCCAAAAAGAACTTATTGAAAATTATTCTGTTAAGACAATCAATAATGTTATTTTAGGAAAAAACATCGATCACTTACCTCGTACGATTAGTATAATAGAAATATGTAAATCCGAACCAAGTGAAGACTATAATATAGAAATTAAGGAAATAGAATCCGTTAGAAATGAATTTGCACTAAAAAACACTATCGTTCTAAAGAAAAGCAAGTTGATTGATCTACCGAAATGGGACTATAATTATATGGTTAAGTATACTTGCTCCGATTATGAGTATTATAAAGGTAAAAGTGTTGAAAAGGTAAAATTACATAACATAGCAGATATTCAAAGAAGTATTTTCTCGACAAAAAAAATAAATTATAAAGCCAAAGGCTCTCAATATATAATGAATATGGACTCGATTCAGGACGGGAAAATCGATTTAGACGGACTAAGAAGAGCAAACATTGAATTTAAAACAAAAGAACCTGAAATGTTTTATATTAAGGAGGGAGATCTTGTGGTTACATGCAGGGGGACATTAATTAAATTTGCTATAGTTCCTAAAATCAATAAAAATATTATTGCTACTTCTAATCTGATATATATAAGACCTAATAAGCACTACGATAGCCGGTATATAAAACTGTTTCTTGAGAGTAAAATAGGAAGACTTATTCTTGAATCAATAACTCCGCAAGGAATAATGTTGGCAATTAATTCTAAAAAGCTGGGCGATATTGAGATTCCGGATATTCCATATAACAAGCAAATTACTCTTATTGAGAAATACAATAAAGGCAAGGATAAATATGAAAAAACAATTTCAAAGGCTGAGAACGCATATATGAAGTTAACAGATAATATTTATAAGGAGATGTTAGGTTAAAGAGATAACAGAGTATTTTTATTCTACTTGAAATAAAAATTATAATAGTATACTATCAATATAAATAAACCGGAGGGACAAATGATTGATCATGAAAGAAATATTAAAAGCATAGAACTTGAAGGTGATAGTTTAAAAAATATAAAGAAACAAATTCTTATTGGACCCAAGGATGATTTTAGCGGATATATGAGAATGTTTACTATTGGGAAAAACGGACACACCCCTTATCACACACATGATTGGTATCATGTTAATTATGTGACTGAGGGGAAAGGAATTTTGATACTTGGT
>JAGLYS010000162.1 GCA_023132105.1 Caldifarciminota bacterium | reverse complement strand
CAAGATTACAATCATCAATTTCATTCGATGGAATGTCATACTTATTGATTTCATTTAGATTGTTGTCGTATTTAATGATTGATTTTCCATTATTGGCAATAACAACTATGAAGGATTGACCGCTGACAAGCCATGTATCATTGGAATTGATTGATACTAATTTTTTAGGTGAAGGTGTATTAATAGATTTTAATATCGTACCGTCGAATTTCACCTTAAATAGTTTATTTTTTATTTTGTCCGTTATAAAGATCGTATTTTTTTCCCCGAAATCTATTCCCGACGGGTTTATTCCTTTCAAGATAGTTTTTACATAAATTAGAGAATCATTTCTATATTGTAAAAGTGTTACCTCTTTTGTCCCAATATCCCCTACGATAACCTGTCCGTTCCTATTCGCTTTTATTATTATTGGATTTTTGAGATTCCGATTATAAGAGAGGAGTTTATCAAACCCAATGTTATAAAGTATACTTCCGTTAATTTGATCTGCAAGGAATACAGTCAATTCATCATCATCATCACTACCTTTTCTATCCGTGGATTTTAATTTGACAGCAGATATTCCCCCACATTGGTCGAATTTAATACTTTTCCCGTATATCATTTTATATGTTGATACATTTGCTCTATGTAATCCCATTGAATGCCCATAGGGAGGATACACAAGCATTTTATCAAATGAATAGGGTGTAATGGTTGCAGGTAATAAAATGAAGAATAAAATTTTAAATAGTGTTATCTTTATATATTTTTTTATAAAATTCATATGACCTCAATACATTTTTAATATATTTTTCTGTTTCAACATAGGGGATATGCTCAATAAACAGGGAATCATTTGCGTTTCTGGCGGGTATCGAACCTCCATTGTAATGAGATATTACCGCAAAGATACTGCCATTATATCTCTTTAAAAGATTTTTTATAAACTCACTTCCTGCTTTTATATTTTCATTGGGGTTAAAATAATTGTTTCTATTATAGTAGCCCATCATCTTGAATGTTTGTGGCATAACCTGCATTAAACCTATTGCTCCTGCTCTTGAAATAACATCTCTTTGAAACCAACTTTCCTCTCTTATAATAGCATATATTAGATTTTTATCAATATTAAATTCATTGGCATATCTGTTTACTATTGGAGAATATCCCCTTGGAAATAGTAATTTAAATACAACACTATCAATTTCTTTGTTATTTTCCATGCACATATTAATATATTTGTTTGCATAATTTATTGATAATGAATAATGTGATGCTTTATAAGCAGTTTTTGCAAGGTATAAGTAATCATTAGCTTTTTTATCTTTATGTTTAAAGATTTTTTTCGCTTCGGAAGCATATCCAGCCCTAATGCCAATAGATATAATGTTTAATATATCAGTATTATGGTCGTAAGTTTTTACCATATCGCTATTCAATCCATTAATCAAAATAGTGTAGTAATGAGCGGGAAATAAATTATTCAGATATTCCCTGTAATATTGTGCCAGATCCGTGCTATTGATACCAATGCACATCATAAGTAATGTATTTAGGACTTTTGGAGTAAATATTTTATTTTTATATTTATAATTGTTTATTATATCCTCATATAATTCCTTATTGCCATGTTCAAGTATAGCAAAAAGAGCTCTTTCGATAAAATATGATTTGGTATCACAATACAAAACATTGATGTAATTCTTAATGCTATTTTTTTTGTCAAGTATAGCCAGGCGATAATAAGCTTCCCCGATATTTTCAGTACTCTTGGAATTCTTTATAAAATAATTTAGAAATAATTTTGCCTTTTCACTTTGTTCAATCTTATAGTAAGAAACACCTATGTAAAACGATGCATCATAAAAGTTATTGTATCTTAACGGATATAGAATCTTGATGGCACCTTTATAATTTTTACTTCCGTATTCACAAACACCCATCAGGTATCTTACCTTTTTATGTTTAATCCCTAAAGGTTTAAGTACTGCTTTTGCAGATTTATATTTCTTGAAATTCATATAAACTTCCGCAGCATTATATCTGGAATTGCCATGTATTTTATTGTCTTTTTTCAGGTAATTTAGTGATTTCAATGCTTCCCTGGAATGAGGATACTCATTTAATACCTTCTTAAAATAATAGTATGCCTGCTCCTTTTTCCCTGTTAAAAAGTAATCCTTGGCAAGATTGTATATATTCTTTTCACCTCTATAATTTAGCAATCCTTTTCTGATTTTGATTGCATTACTATACATATAATTGTTTTCATATATATTTACTCTTTTATCATAACCTATTCTCTTAATATGACTATTGAAAGAGGGTATTTTTCTTCCGAATCGCGAAAATTTAAAATATATATAAAATAATGAATCAGGAAGTATTGAGATATATTTAAACAGTGAGTCATTTCTATTATGTGACAGGAAATAAAAAAGTTTTATGATCGAGTCGTTTCTCATATCACAATATTTCTTTATAAGTAAATCATTACCTGATTTTCCAAATATCCTGATAACATCGTAAAAAAGAGTGTCAACGGTAGAATCAACGATTGATTTGGCATATTCAAAAGATGAATCGATTTTACCTATTTCTTCAAAATATCTCATTTTTATATAGTTTGTAGCCAAATAATTATTTCTATAGTCAACGGATTTTGTTATATACATATATGCTTTTCCCCACTCATGTTTCTCTATGAATTTATTCAAATCGCTTTTCGCTATATCAGGAGTAACTATTCCATTCAATATGAGAATTGGAACCAGAAGAAATATCTTTTTCATTCAATCTCTTTTAGTTTATTTGATAATGTATTTCTATGAACCCCTAATATTTTTGCAGCTTTTGCGATACTATTGCCCGAATATTTTAGGATTTTCAATATATAATCGTTTTCTATCTCTTTTAAGGTTTTCAATTCTCTGTCTGGGATGTTTGTTTTTGTTTCGGGAAAAAGGAAATACATACGGAGATAATTGAAGAGTTCTCTGACATTACCTTTCCATTCCTTCTGCTGTAAGCCGTCAATTAATTTCATATCAATGGAATTCAATTGTTCAGGAAATTCTTTTGCAATAAAATAGTTTGTCAGGGCAATAATATCTTCAGGTCTATCCCTTATGGGTGGAATATCAATTCTAATTACATTTAATCTGTAGTAAAGATCTTTTCGGAACTTACCTGCATTGATTTGATCTTCCAGATTTCTATTCGTTGCAGCAATAACTCTTATATCAATGTCAATTTCCTTACTGGACCCTATTCTATTTATCTTTTTTGTTTCAATAGCCCTTAATAATTTTGTCTGTAAATCAAAAGGCATTTCTCCGATCTCATCAAGAAGTATAGTCCCTTTATCGGATTCTTCAAATTTCCCCTTAACGCGTGATATACTTCCGGTAAAAGCACCTTTTTCACTACCAAACAATTCGGATTCTGCAAGTTCCCTTGGGAGTGCAGCACAATTTACAGGAATGAATTTCCCTGTACTTCGTGGACTTAATTTGTGAATAGCCTGAGCTGCAACCTCTTTTCCTACACCTGTCTCTCCTGTTATCAGGACGGGATAGTCTACAGCCGATGCTTTTTTTATAAGTTCAAGTATCTTTCTTGATGCGGGACTCTCGGATATAAATAATTCAGAGCTTATTAATTTATCGATCTTTTCATTAAGTTCGATATTATTATTGATTAACTCGATTTCTTTGTTGATTCTTTCTATTTTCAATCCGATTTCCTCAAGATTTACGGGTTTTGATATATAATCGTAAGCTCCTATTTTGATGGCATTTACAGCATTTTCTATGGTGCCATATGCTGTAATCATTATGAAAAATATTTTCTTTTTTATATTCTTATTTATATATTTCAATATATCTTCTCCCGTTTTGTCTCCAAGACGATAATCGGATATAATGATGTCGGGAAGATTGTTTAAACTGATTTCATGTATGAAATCGTTGTAACAGGATAGGGTTTTTGTTACATATCCCAGATCATTGAAATAATCACTTAATAATAATCGTTGGTTTTTCTCATCATCGATTACAAATATTTTCATATCCAATAATAACTTAGAGTAAAGAATGCGTCAAGTACTGCTTAAAGCAATAAAGTAGATGTGTATAGACATACTAACCAGTATTTGTTCTTATAGGATTGCTTCGTTTAGTTCTCAATGACATGATTTTTTTGTAAATCGTTAATCGTAAATTGTAAAGTGTAAGGATATACTCCTTTTCCTTTCTTGTCATGTTGACCCTGAAACAAGTTCAGGGTGACATTACTTGATTCAGCATCTCATACCAGATC
>JAGLYS010000161.1 GCA_023132105.1 Caldifarciminota bacterium | reverse complement strand
GAGGGTGTTGCGTTGCAAACGGGAATGGCAATCGCTAACGGGAACGGATAGGAAATTGTGATCTGTGTAGAGACGCAATATCATTGCGTCTAATGTTTTATAAGCACCTGATATAATGAGACGCAATATTTTGCGTCTCTACGGTCAATAAAATATTGGAACGGTGCTTGTGTTTACATTTATGCACTTTGATTATTCCCCTCCCTCTCGGCTGATGTCTGTCGTCTGGCGTCTGATGTCTATTCCCAGTTATTAGTGAATTCGTGGCTATTCTCTCCTCTTCCCTTTATTGTAAATTGTAGAATATCGAGGCGCAACCCCAATTATTTGACAAATTATTTAATCGGATGTACCATATAAAATATATAATTATTTAATTGGAGGATTTTATGAAAAGAATTTTATTCGAATGTAAAATCAGTATCATACTTCTTGCATTATTTGTTATTGTTCCGTTATTTGTAAGTAGTGCCACACCGAGAGGGCTTATCCAGATTAAAGGCAGGGCATACAATGATATGTTGAATATGGCAAAGGAAATGAATTTACCTTTGTATTTGAGATTACCGGGTAGTATTATCGTAGGGGGAGAACATTCCGATATGGATTTACTTAACAAAAAGGGATATAAAACTAAATATATTTCAGATATAAACAGTTATAAATTTTACTTGGTCTCAAGTATGGAGAAATGTGACATATCCGATGCCAAAAGAGTAGGTGAGATTATACTTTATGAAGATGATATATTCCTGATAAGGAGTATCGAAGAGATAAATGTTTTACAAGTGTCATCCCGAGAGAGATTGAAAATTACTCCACTTAAATTGAAGCCACTTTCATACAGGAATATAAAGGAAGGAAAGTCCAGGGATATACATTATGATCCTGAGATTGCTGCTGTAATCTCACAGGTGGATACTAACTCTGTAAGGGGTTATCTTGAGGATTTGCAGGGATTCGATACACGATTTACACTTATATTGAATAGATTTACGATAGCCGATTCGATAAGGCAATATTTCCTGAATATGGGCATAACGGATGTAGTGCTTGACACATTCTATACATCATATACAGACCCTAACGGAGACAGTATGCAGGTCAATGTAGTTGCGACTATTCCGGGAACTAAGGATACGACAGAGGTTTATATAGTCGGGGGGCATTGGGATTCTATTGTATGGCCATATGATCCTATTGCGTATACACAGGCACCTGGTGTAGATGATAATGCTACAGGGGCAACAGCTACACTTGAAATGGCGAGAATAATAAGTTCATATCCCCCTGATAAAACTGTTATATTTATAGCATTTGGGAGTGAAGAATTCGGGATATTAGGAAGTGAACATTATGCATCGAATGCAAGTGCAAGTGGTATGAATATTAGATGTATGTTCAACTATGATATGATAGGCAATTATGAAAATATAGATATATTTCATTTGGAAGATTTCCCCGGTTCGGAGATGTATACGAATTTATTTGCTGCATCAACAGAGTTGTATACACCTCTATCGACAATGGTTAGTCTACTGTATGCAAGCAGTGATAGTTGGGCATTTTATCAGCAGGGATATTGTGCAGCATTTGCTATAGAATATATATTCAGCAGCTATTGGCACACAATAAGCGATAGTCTTACATATGTAAGTGTGCCATATGCTTCCGATATAATTAGAGCAGGTTTAGCAACACTTCTTGCATGTGTCAATTATCCTGCACAGGTAGAAAATATACACATTCAGGATCAGGGGGATGGTTCACGACTGGCAGTAGATTGGTCTGCAAATAGCGAGAGTGATATCATAGGCTACTATGTCTATTGGGGATTAAGTTCAGGGGACTACCCCGATAGCAATTTTGTTACTATTCTAACAGATACTCTATCGGGACTCCTCACAGATTCGACATATTACATTACGGTAAGAGCAATCGATGATGACGGACATCTGAGTATTATATCGAATGAGTTTACAGGTGTACCCGGTATTGAACCGATTGTTCCGAAAGGTTTTGCTGCAATTCCGATTAATCACGGTATAAAATTGATATGGGAAAACAATACGGAACCGGATTTTGACGGATACAGATTATACAAACGGTTGAACAGCGAACCCGGTTATGACAGTCTTAATATCACACCTTTTGCGGATACGGTTTATATCGATTCCCCGCTTGTCGGAAGCAATAAGTATTACTATACAATAAGGGCAATTGACACCGATGGCAATGTTAGTGATATGTCGGAAGAGGCATATGGTCGTCCCATAACACTTGATCAGGGGATATTGATTATAGATGAAACGAATAACTGGACAACGGGTAATTATCCGACTGACAGTATGCAGGACGCATTTTACGGATATATGCTATCGAATTACAATTTTGATGAATTCGAATACGGGGCGGCAGAGGAAAAGCCATTATTGGCGGATTTTGTAACCTACTCCACGGTTATATGGGTGGCTGATGACTATACAACGGTATTTGCATCTCAACATATAGATGATTTCAAAACATATCTTGATAATGGCGGGAATATGATGTTTGCAGGATGGAAACTTATAAGCAATCTTCTTTACTCCAACACCTATCCGTATGATTTTGATGATACATCATTCATATACGATTATCTTAAAATATCCCATGCCGATTTATCCGGATTTATTGATAAACTTGCAGGAGAGATTGGACAGAATGGTTACCCCGATGTAAGTGTCGATACATTAAAGATTCCTATAGTTACATGGGGGAATACGCTTAGGTATGTAGAAGCGATTACACCTGTAGCAGGAACCGAAGCAATATATACGATAGATATGGAGAATAACACGAGTGTATTCGAGGGAGAGATATGTGGTATCAGATATCTCGGCAGTGATTATAATATGGTATATCTTGGATTCCCGCTCTACTTTATGGAAGAGGCAGATATAAAGATACTGATAGACAGTGTAATGAATGATTTTGGAGAAGAGCAGGGTATCAAGGATATATCCAATAAAAAGTTATTACCAAAAGAGACGGAACTTCTAAATGCCATTCCGAATCCATTGTCAAATAGAACAATGATAGTATTCAAGTTGAAAGAAAAGAGTAAAGTAAGCATTGATATATTCAATATATCCGGGCAACTTGTAAAGCAGTTGATCAATGATACATATGAATCCGGGGTATATAAAATTAATTGGGATCGGAAGGATATAAGAGGACGAAGCGTTCCCGGAGGTATATATTTCTATAGACTTAGCACTGATAAAACAAGTATATCAAAGAAGATAATTGTTATTGATTAAGTAGGGAGCTTAAATCGCAAACCGGTAATGGTAGTGGCAGACCCCTGTGTCTGCCCTTTCCCTTTTTGTGAAATTATTCTCTAATTCGTGTAATAAAGACAATAATTATTTTCTTCTCTTAGTGTAATTCGTGTTTATTTTTTTCTCTTCCTTCTCGGCTGAAGTCTGATGTCTGTCGTCTGTCGTCTATTACCTATTGTTTATGAATTCGTGTGGCTTTCTTTTTCGTGTAATTAGCTCTCAATTCGTGAAATCAAGATAAAAGGATATTCCCTTCTCTTTCGTGAAATTTGTTCCCAATTAGTGAAATTAAGATAAAAAGATAATTTTCTTCTCTCTTTGTGAAATTCGTTATAAATTTGTGCATTCGTGGTGGATCTCCTCTCCTTCTGACTATTGTAATATCCTTCGTAGCTCTTGCTCGATTTTTTCTTTGCTCTCTTCCGTAGTACATCCTCCGCCTTCTAATGTTTTGATAATGCTGTCATTTTCAAACATAATTAC
>JAGLYS010000160.1 GCA_023132105.1 Caldifarciminota bacterium | reverse complement strand
GATGAAATTATACCGAATAATATAATATTAATCGGACCGACAGGTGTTGGTAAGACAGAAATAGCAAGAAGATTGGCAAAATTAGCAAAATCTCCATTTGTAAAAGTTGAAGCTTCAAGATTTACTGAAGTAGGTTATGTGGGGAAAGATGTCGAATCAATGATAAGGGATCTGGTAGAAATTAGTATTAATATGTTGAAGGATGAATATGCGATTATTAATGAAGAAATTATTAATATATCAGTTGAGGAAAGATTATTGGATGCAATTTACCCGAAACCAAAGGGTTTTGATGATAAGGATTACATAAAAACAAGGGATTTTTTTAAGGAACAGTTAAAATCGGGATTGCTTGATGACAAAGAGGTTGAAATCGAACATAAGAAAAGTCTTAAATCTACGATGAAAATGTTTACTAATGTCGGGATAGAAGAAATGGATTTTCCTATTCAAGACCTCTTTAGCAATATTATGGGACCACATGATAAGAAAAAATCAAAAATGAAAATTAAAGATGCCAAAAAAATTATAAGAGAAGAAGAGCAGCAAAAAGTAATTAATATGGATAAGATTATAAATGAAGCAAAAATCAGAGTTGAAGAAAATGGCATTGTTTTTATAGATGAAATCGATAAAATTGTTTCTTCAGGCGCTCAGCATGGACCTGATGTATCAAGAGGTGGCGTTCAAAGGGATCTTCTGCCAATTATTGAAGGAGAAAATATAATGACAAAATATGGTATTATAAAAACAAACCATGTTTTGTTTATTGCAGCAGGAGCATTTCAATCGGTTAAACCAACGGATTTGATACCTGAACTTCAGGGAAGATTTCCAATAAGAGTTGAATTAAGCAGTTTAACGGAAGAAGATTTCAAAGAGATATTAACAAAACCTGAAAATGCTTTGATTAAACAATATTCTGCATTACTTGAAATTGACGATTGCAAAACAGTATTTACAGGTGATGGTATCAATAGGATTGCACATTATGCGACATCATTAAATGATACAACTGAAAACATCGGGGCAAGGCGATTACAAACTGTTTTATCTTATATTTTAGATTCGATTATGTTTGAAGCAGCGGGGAAGAAAAAGATGGAAGTTATTATAGATGCAAAATATGTAGATAGTAAAATTAAAGAGTTAATCGAGAGTGATGATCTAAGGAAATACATTATATGAGATATGGACTTATCAATATAAAATCAAAGAACAAGAATGATTTAATCAGAGAAATGGTGTGGGGGACAGATGTTAAAAAAGAATTAAAAGGTGGGATTATTGATGGTATAAAAGAGTTCGAAACTCGATTCAATAAATCATTTTGGGAAAAATTCGTAATTTTACATTACACAGGTAGCCATATTGAAGAATCACAGATAATACTTGGATTATCTAAGGCAGGTTTCAAATATAATTATTATGATAATAGTATCAAACATATCTTTATATTAATAATTGCAAATGAAAATGATAATTTATATCCCTCAATTGTCTCGTTTTATATAAAAATGCTTTCGGATGATGAAATAATTGAAAGGATATTGGAATATAAGGGAGAGTTATTGTTTGAAGACATTCTTAAATTCAAACCTGAAGAAATTATTTCATAAAAATTTATTGCCTGCTTATATTTGGCTTACTATAATATTTATTGTTTCATCTATCCCAAGGTTACATATTGCGTCCAGGGAGATAAGAAACCTGGATACAATAGCACATTTCTTAGAATATTTTATTTTTGGATTGTTATTTAAAATTGGATTGTATAAAACAGATAAAAATAGAAAATATAATATTATTACAGTTATTATCGTATCGTTATTCTTTGCTTCTTTAGATGAAATACACCAAATTATTGTTCCCGGAAGAACGCCATCAATTTTTGATTTTTTTGCAGATTTTATTGGAGCAGGTATTGCAAGCCAGATTTACGAACTATATTTAAGGAGAAAATATGGGAATAAAAGCTATTAAAGGAACAAGAGATATATTTGGAATTAATATAAAAAAATGGAGATATGTAGAGAGTAAGATTTTCGATTATGCAAAGAGATATAACTATAGTGAAATCCGTTTACCTACATTCGAATCGACTGAATTGTTTTCCAGAGGAATCGGTGATGCAACTGATATAGTAAATAAAGAAATGTATTCATTTAAAGATAAAGGTGATAGAAGTATTACATTAAGACCTGAAGGAACTGCTAGTGTTGTAAGAGCATATATTGAAAATAAAATGTATATTGACAAGGGTGTCGAAAAATTGTTTTATATAGGAAGTATATTTAGGCAGGAGCGACCACAAAAAGGTAGATTTAGAGAGTTTTATCAATTTGGTATAGAGAATATAGGTTCATTATTTCCTGTTGCAGATGCCGAAGTAATTTCATTTGCATATATGCTTTATAAGGAATTAGGGTTAAAATCTATAGAGGTCGAATTAAATTCTATCGGATGCAGTGAATGCAGGATAAAATATATAAAAGCGTTAAAAAAATATT
>JAGLYS010000016.1 GCA_023132105.1 Caldifarciminota bacterium | reverse complement strand
TAGAGACGCAATATCTTGCGTCTCCTTAATATCTGTCATTTCTGTAACATTAGACGCAAAACATTGCGTCTCTACACAGAATCTAAATTTCAATTTACGGTTTACGATTTACAATTTATATTTCCGTTGGTGATTGGCTTTCCCGTTTGCCTATTCCATTTTCCTGTAAACAGAATATTCCCCTGAATTATAAATTCTTTTAAAATAATTGGAATATTTATTATATATTTTTCCTCTTGTAATTAGTATATCAAAATTAATCTTACAACTATCGATTTTTATTGCATCATACTTTGCTAAAATTCTATGTATTTCATCATCGGGAATATCAAATTCAAGCTTGGAATAGTCGAAATAGTATGTATGTAGATAATAGAAATTCCATGCTTTTATGTTGTATAACGAATCATTATCAAAACAATTCCCCCTTAATGAAGAAGATTTTATGAGCATATTAATATACTCTTTATCCAATCCTTCAATACTTAGTAATAAAATTGTTCTGTCAATCGTTTCCTCTGCACTTAAATAATTGTAAAAACCATTGGAGATATATAATGGATTTTTAATATTGTAGGATAAATAAGAGTTTAATGGGATATCAATAATGGCAATTACCTGTTCTTCTTCAATATTACTTTTTACATAATCTGCAATTTCCCTTTTGCTGTTTTCTATTTTATAACAATTATAAGATTTCAATGCAAAACGAGAATTATTATAAAACGGTAAAAAAATACAGAATATAATAAGCGAAATTGCAATTATATTCTTAAATTTGAATTTGTTGAATATTCGTTCGAAATAGTAAAAGAAAAAGATAATTATAAACGGTGTCCAGACAGTCAGTCTGAAATGTTCAGGCTCCAGCGTATAGCCAGTTACTAATTGAATACTCATAAGCGGAACAATAGCTGATATAAATGATATGATTATAATGTCTATCTTCTTAAAATTACCTTTTAAAATAAATACAATCAATGAAATGATAATTAAAATTTCTACAATTGATTTTTTCTCAATACTTCTTCCAAACACCATACCTATTTTTCTTATATACTCACTGGTAAAATTATAATTCTGAAAAGCCATATAATTGCCAATATAATATAAACCAACAAGTAAACCAACAACAATTACAGTCGTTATAAACTTTATATGATCGTTGTTATGCCTGACAATTGAAATAATCAGGTAAATAGTTAGAAACATTGAAATATATGTCCAATAATAAAAATATACATAGAAAAGAAGTCCGTATGAAATCCCGGCAACAATAGATAATCCGAATTTTTTATTCAATATTGAATAGGTGAATATTATCATAAATGCTATGAGGAAAAAGAATGATAACTGTGCAAACGGAATCCTGGCAAAATAACCGAATTGATAATTACCATTTGCAAAATCAAAAAATGAATGAATGAAATTTGCAAAATGAAGATTGAAAATACTATTTATTATATCACTTAACGAAAGGACTGAAACCGCTCCGGCTATTGATAATATGTAATTGACACATAATATTTTATATAGAAAAAAGAATATAAGCAGAATGTATAGAAAAGGTATTATGAAATTGAGTGAGAGATATGCTCTTAAAAAATTACCTGTCATAAATATCCTGAGCTTTTGAATCAAGAAACATATCCCCGGTTTTATACCTTTATATTTTGCAAATTCCTTTGTATATAAATCACCAATCGTAATGGAATTCACCCTCGTTGCACTTGATGCAAATCCACTCATATCTGTCATATGACCAATATGACCTTTTAACGGGATAGCTGAGTAATTATCTACACCTACCTTATTTAGTATTATTATATTTTGAATAAAAAAAGCTGATCCAATGGTTATTGCAACGATTATCAGATAAAATATCTTATACTTACGGGTATAATTACCATTATTAACCATAATATATATATACTCCAATATATCTTATCCGTTAAGAAATTTACAACATCTATTTCATTTGAAATTTTAATTTTTTTATTTGTATAAACAAACCCTAATACAACTGGAATCAATGAAAATATGAGAAAATAATTATCAAAATGTAATACCGTTTCAGGTGAAATCGTATAAAAAAGATATACAATAATTGTCAAATAGGATAATATTTTCACTATTACCATATCGGATTTTATTTGTTTATTATTTATAATATACTTTACGATCGAAACATAATAGGTTAGGAGAAATGTCATTATAAGTATCCAGTATGATGGTGAAACATTGATTATTACACATCCTGCTAAAATTCTTAATAGAAAACCAATTGCAATAATAGAAAAATTAATATATTTTATTCTCTTTAGATATATTGAATAGAAAATATTTAGAATTATATATAATATTATAATATAAAAGAAATTCTTATCGAATATAATTGAAAATAAAAATGTAATTATTATAGAAGGAATCATCAAGATAATCATAATGTTTTTTGAAATTTCCCCGTTAGCATAAGCCCTTCTCCTATTCACAGGGTGTTTCTTGTCACCTTC
>JAGLYS010000159.1 GCA_023132105.1 Caldifarciminota bacterium | reverse complement strand
TCATAGTGTTGGCCTGTATGGACTGTTACCTGCTCAACACTATTCTCAAGAGCATTATAAAGCGGAGCCATCTTAATGAATTGAGGTCTCGCCCCTACAATGTGCATTATTTTACTCATATTCTAACACCTCTTTTTTAATCAATTTAATAGTATCTTTTAAATTCATATCGATATTACACCCCGCAGCATTTTTATGCCCGCCACCGCCAAATTTTTTTGCTATTATATCAACATCATATTTATTCTTTGATCTAAAACTCACACGGGTTCTCAAATCACTTTCTTCCCTTAAAAATACACCCATTTCCGTTCCTCTCGTTATTAGTGTATAACCTGTAATACTCTCAGTATCGCTCATATTTGTTCCGGTTTCTTTAAGCATATTCTGGTTAACATACATAAATGCTTTATCATTATAAAATTCAAGCGTATTTAATGTAAGAGCTAATAGCTTTAATTTTCTCTTTTTCATACGCATAAAAATATTTTGAGATATACATGCAGGTTCAACGCCACAATCAATTAAGTAAATTGCATTTTTAAAAGTTGTCCTGTTTGTATTTGCATATTTAAAACTACCTGTATCTGTTAATATACCGGTATAAAGAGCATTGTATATATCAATGTTTCCCTTATTTCCAATTAATTCCGTAAGAATTTCACATGTCGATGAGTAATCAGGCATTACTATATTAAATGATCCGAAATAGGTATTGCTTTTGTGATGATCGATATTAATTATTAATTCCTTTGTAATATATCGAGGTAATCCATATGTTCTTGAAATATCTGATTGATCCAGTGAGACAAATAAATCATATTGACCATCGGAATTATCCGTTATTTTATTATATCCCACTAAAAAATCATATTCTGCCGGAATTTCATCGGGTATATACATCGTTGTATTTTTTCCTATTAATTCCAAATAAAGAGATAATGCAATAATCGAACCTATTGCATCACCATCAGGACGCTTATGAGCAAACACCAGTATATTATTAGCTTTATTGATTATATCGTTAAAATTATCAATTACATTTTTTTCAATCAATCTTTATCCTTTTTTAGAATATTTTCAATGTTTTCTTCCATTTCAACTCTTTTATCCAAAATAAATGTAAATGAAGGAGCTTTCCTTATTTTGATTACATTACCGATTCTTTTTCTTAAATAACCGGATATTTTATCGAGTTTCCTTTTTATCTCTTCTTGATTGCTTTCTTGAATATAGATATCATAATAGATGTCAGCTCTATTCCCGTCTTTACTTAAAAGTACTTCTGTAATGGAGAAGAATTTCAAATCCCTATCATTAATTTCTCTTTCGAATATAAAAGCCAATTTTTCACGAATAAGTTCCTCTATCCTGCCTTTTGTAACATTCTTCACAATATTTCTTCCCTTACTGATGATATTTCAACATTGCCATTCGAGTAAATAAGATCTTGAATGTTTCTTTTAGTATTCTCTATTTCTGTTCTGTCATTTCCAATATAAGCTATTGCCAATCTTGTAATTTGCCATTTATCATTAGGATCTATTTCTCTTATTGATATATTGAATTTACTTTTCAATCGACTCTTTATACTATGAACAACATGTCTCTTATCTTTTAATGATTGGCTAAAATTGACAAATAGATCTAACTCAAGGTAAAGTAACACTATTTTTCCTTTTGAATATAAATCTCTATAATATCATCGGTTTTGATGTCATCTACCTTATCAATTTTTATACCACACTCAAGTCCTTTATCTACTTTTTTTCTATCCTCTTGAAAGTGCTTGACAGTAATAATTTTACCTTCATATAAAACATCTCCATCCCTTATAAGCTTTGCTATAGCATTTCTTTCAATATAGCCGTCCTTTATATATACCCCTGCAATCAAACCGGTTTTTGGTATCTTGAAAACAGATCTAACGACAGCATCTCCTACCTTTACACTGATATATTCAGGTTCATACATTCCTTTAATGATATTTTCAATATCTTCGATAACATTATAAATTATAGTATACAATTTAATCTTTACATTATCTCTGGATGCTATAAATCTTGCTTTGGTATCAGGTTTGACCTTGAATCCTATAATTGCCGCATTTGATGCTCTTGCAAGTAATATATCACCTTCGACAATTGAGCCAACACCTCTGTGTATTATATCAATAGTTATATCATCACTGGACATTCTTTCGATTACATCGGCAAGAGCTTCAACCGAACCTGCGACATCGCCTTTAACAATGAGATTTAACTGCTTTTTTTTACTTTTTTCTATCTCTTTCTGTAACTGTTCGAAACTTACAATCCCATATGATTTCTTTTTCTGACCATCCATTGCCATTCGTCTGTTTTTTCCAATATTTCTTGCGGTTTTTTCATTTTCAATCACTTGAAATGTGTCAGCGACATCAGGTAAATTATCAAAACCAGATATCTCAACAGGGGTCGAGGGTGTCGCTTTGCCAATTCTTTTTCCATTTTCGTTATACATTGCTTTGACTTTTCCACTTACAACACCGGTAACAAATGCATCACCAATATTCAGAATACCTTTCTTTAAAAGAACAGTGGCTATTTTTCCTTTCCCCTTGTCAATTTTTGTTTCAAGTACAATCCCTTTTGCAAAACCTTCATATGGAGATTTCAATTCCATTAATTCGGATTGAAGTATAATAGCATCCAAAAGATCATCAATACCTTTACCTGTTTTTGCGGAGAGCTCGATTGAGATTACATCTCCACCAAAATCTTCAACAATAATATTATGCGAAGTAAGGTCTTGTTTCACTTTGTCCGGATTAGCTTGAGGAAGATCCATCTTATTAATTGCAATAATTATTGGAACACCTGCCGCTTTTACATGATTTATCGATTCTATTGTTTGAGGCATAACACTATCATCTGCTGAAACTACAATAATAACAACATCAGTTACCTGAGCACCTCTTGCACGCATAGCTGTAAATGCTTCGTGACCCGGAGTATCAAGGAAAGTAATTGTTTTTCCATCGTCTAAAAGCACATTATATGCACCTACGTGCTGAGTAATACCTCCAGCTTCTCCAGCTATTACATTGGTTTTACGAACATAATCAAGTAAAGAAGTTTTACCATGATCAACGTGTCCCA
>JAGLYS010000158.1 GCA_023132105.1 Caldifarciminota bacterium | reverse complement strand
TCAATGTAAGATTATATATTGAATCGTATTTAACCGCTTTAAGATTAACTCTGTCTATGTAATCCTTCTCAACCTCATTCTCACTTATTGCCGATTGTATTACTCTTTCTTTGCTTTCAAATTTATCATCTGTAATTCCATTTTTTCTTAATTCTTTCTTATATCTATTGCCTAAATTAAACAGATAATTGTCCTGTTTATTACTATAACCATAATGCATTATCGTATTTTGTGGGACATACTCCCCGTTCTCTTTTATATAGAAATAAGGGCAGCCCGTATCTGGTGGTGGTATATATTTAAGTGTAATCGAATTGGAACGAGCATTGTAATCGTTCCAGGGATTCCATTGATTTGTGGAGAAACCTACTATTGTATAAACATGACTTTCATAAGGTGAATAAGTATAACTACCTGTACCGCTGCTATAATTTCCACTGAAAAATGTTTCTCTAAAATTATCTCTATAAAGTATAAATGAATCCCGAGTATAATCTGCTGGGACACCATCAGGAGGATCAAAATCCCATGTCCATGTGAGATGTGCTATTGGATCTGTTGCTTTACTTCTACTTACATAACCACTTAAACTTATATGCTCGGGAAGATTCGGTGGTATACTATCATTTTGGGGACCAAAGTAGGAAAAGCTCCCTGTTTTTGTTACAACCGCTGTCGGAGTTCCGTCAGGATTCGTGCAAGCACTTATTGCTTTTAAACTCCAATATTTATTACCGGTTCCCCAATAAGGTGTATTAAAATACCGATCATATTCCCCCGGCAAATAAAATGAACTATCTAAATAATAACTACCACCAACACCAAATGTCATATACGAACCTACCGTTACTCTGAAATGCAATCGAATTTGAGCAATCAGAGGATGAACCTGTTCTACAGTATCATAAAATATCTCCGTTCCAAGTTTGTATAATCTGACACCTGTTGTATCCGTCCAGTTCTCCGTAAGAATTCCGTATGGTTTATCCATTGCCATCGTAAATGAAACTGGTTTATTTGCCCTGAATGACCAATTTGCAGTTGTTAATGGTTGTTGCATATTTGGTGTATATGATTGAAGGTATCCATTATTATAATCACTTAACCACACACTACCAAAGTAATCTGTTGTTATTGATTTGATAATCCAATCCGAAGGCATTGCTCGTAAACTAACCAGACTCAATGTAGGTTGATAAGGATTCTCAAATCCTGCTTCAAGCATAAACACCATATTATGTAGTGAGTCATATACATATATATAGTTATTCTGAATACCATAATCCTTACCAAGAGCTATACAAGTATATTTAACATTTGGAATCCCACCTACATTAGACCATGTTTCTCTTTTGTAAAGTGTAAAATAAAAATAATTGACAATTTCAAAATATAGCAAATTAATTTTATTATCTTTTATTGTCCATATTTTATCATCATCCGGATTGCTATTTGTTTGATTAAAATTTATTGCGAAAGCATAGGGACAGGAATCCTCATTTGCAGTATATTCTGACACCCAAATAATACTATCTCCTTCATTATTAAAACTAAATGTGCTAATCATATAATCATTATCTAATTTTGTTAATGTATAAATTTTATTATAATTGTCTGTTTTCATTTTAGAAGTAAAAGAATGATTTATCTTATTAAATTTAATATAATTCCCTTCTTTCCCAGCATAAAATAAATAAGCATCGGGATTACGCAATAAACCTACTATGCTATTACACCAACTTTTATTTCTATTCTGAAAAAACATGAAATCTCCACTATAAAATTTATATAGATAATCACGTATATGACCACCATAATATTGCATCATTATACTTCTATTGTAAATATGAACAGCAGGATCATTATAAAATTTTTCCTTTATAAGCGTTTGATTGGGGAATAAATTTAGATTATATATAATAATCAATAAAAATAAGATAACTAATACTTTCTTTTTCATTTTTCCACCCCTTGAATATTTTTATCTTTTTTTACATTTTCAAACAATGAAAAAATACCATTAATTTCTGTAATAACAAATTTACCTTTTGTTTCTTTTATGTTCAATATTATATTATCCGATTTATTCTTAGATTTGTAATTTATTGAATATTTGAATTCTTCACCAATTTGAATAAATTTAATAGATTTGTTGAATTCAATATTGAGTAGCAAATTATCATTCTCCTTATTTTTATTTTTCGCTATAAAATTATTAATCCTCTCGCCTAATTTCTTTTTAAGTGCTAATCTTTTAAAATTGCTATTATCAACTTTAATGTTTTTATCACAATATTTTATTATCATACCAATATCCCCGGATATAATTCCTTGTTCAATATAGTTTATAATCCCCTCTATTTTATCATCATTTGTTATATTTATTTGGGCAATAGATTTATTTTGTTTCTTTGCAAAGTATTTTCTGAATATATTTTCACAATATAAATTATTATTTATATTAATCCCAAATAGTAAAAACAAAATAAATATTATATTTTTTTTCATATGTATTCTCCTTTTATATTTTGTCTCTGTTTATGAACATATTAAAATCTTTATACAACATTTTTGCTAATTTATTGTTTTTTATATTATTTAATTTACTAATAAATTCATCTTTTTCATTTGAATAATTTTCAATAAAGAATATATAAGGAAAGAATTTCCTATTCAAAGTCAAAAATGTTACAATTTCTCCTGCTGTAAAATCAGGGTAGTTTTTAATAAGATCAATATAATAATATTGTATATTTGTTCTTAATTTACTTATTTCAGTTTCAGGAATATTTTTAGCATAAATTAGTTTATACTTTTTTACATCATTACATAATTGATAAAATTCCGCAGTTGGGAAATAAACAGACTTTGGATATTTATTTAAAAGTTCTTCATAATTTCCATTTTTTAGTAAAATAAATGCATCCTTCTCTATATCCGGAACGGAATCTATATGTATTTCTATTGTATCGTATCCTATTTGTGATGATATTATATCACTATTATCTATAAATTTTACTATTAAATAGTATTGCCCCGGTTTGATCGTATATTGCAAATCAGAGTAATCTTGAAAGTATGTATATACATTACCACTATCAGCAGAGGGGCCATAGTATTCGCCATGCCATGCAAATCTATAAATAGGAATAATAAATAAACTCTTAAATTCATGATGTAAACGATATTCATATACAAATTTTGTCCCTATATATTTCAATCCCATACTATTTAATTCAAATACAACTCCTCCGCGAAAATAACCATTTAAATTATTCATAGAATTAATAGTAATTTTATAATGAATTGCTTCTCCAATGTAATAATGTTTTTTACCTGTTTCTATACTCGATTTGAATCTTGCACTTTTTTCTTTACCCCGTGAACGATCCTTTACATTTACTTGACCTCCAAATGGATATTCGGGTTCAATAGCAAATATGTATATATTAATAGTAATTAATAAAAACAAAATAAATATTATATTT
>JAGLYS010000157.1 GCA_023132105.1 Caldifarciminota bacterium | reverse complement strand
AGCACAATATGGAGGGTATATGAAGAGCATAATAACAATAACGATTGACAATAAAACAATTAAAGCAAGAGAGGGTGATAACCTGCTTAAGGTTGCGCGTGACAATGGTTTCGATATACCCGGACTTTGTTTTTATGAGAAGATCTCTCCTACGGGTGCATGCAGACTGTGTCTTGTAAAAATAAAAGGGATTAGTGGGTTTACAGCTTCATGTATGGTTTCAGTTACAGACGGAATGAATGTTATAGCATTCGATAAGGAGCTTGAGGATGCCAGAAAAACGATAATCCAATTGTTGATTGCTGATTATAAACAGGGTTGTATGACATGTGAAACAAATGCAAGCTGTGGTCTCGAAGATCTTGCATACAGGTATAATATAGAAATGGATAATATCCCTTTCCCTGTTAGGGAAGAGTACAAAAAGATAGATGATTCATCGCCAATGCTTATTTATGATCCGAATATGTGCATAATATGTTTCAGATGTATAAAAGCATGTTATGAGATTCAAGGAAAAGGTGTAATTGATTTTGTTGAAAGGGGTATTGATACATATGTTGCTCCTGATCTTGGTGATTTATGGAAAGATTCATCATGCGATGGTTGTGGAGAATGTATACAAGCATGTCCCGTAGGTGCTTTAATGGAAAAACCATCCAAAGGAAAAGCAAGGAAATGGGAGATTGAAAAAGAGGAAACAATATGCCCGTACTGTGGTGTTGGTTGCAGAATAGAGGTTGAAACGAAAGATAATGAAATAATTAGGATAAATGGTGCCGATGGTCCCTCAAATGATAGTAGACTATGCGTAAAAGGACGATTTGGATATGAATATCAGATGAGTAATGAAAGATTAGTAAAACCATTGATAAAGGAAAATGGCAAATTCAGAGAAGCATCATGGGATGAGGCACTTGATCTTGTTGCGGAAAAGCTTTCCGGCATTAAAGATAAATACGGCAGTAATGCAATTGCAGGTTTATCATCGGCAAGATGTACAAATGAAGAAAATTATATATTTCAGAAATTTATACGAGCTACAATAGGAACAAATAATGTTGATCATTGTGCCAGATTGTGTCATGCCAGTACAGTAGCAGGTCTTGCAAGAGCTTTTGGCAGTGGAGCGATGACAAATTCTATTAAGGAATTCGAATATGCCGATTGTATACTTATAACAGGTTCAAATACAACGGAAACACATCCTGTAATAGGTACATACATTAATAACGCCGTTCTAAAGCATGGTGCAAAATTGATAGTAGTAGATCCAAGAAGAATTGATCTTGTCAAACATGCCAATGTTTGGTTAAGGCAGAAAAACGGGACTGATGTTGCTTGGATGAATGGTATAATGAATGTAATTATTAATGAGGGATTACATGACAAAGAGTTTATTGATACGAGAACGGAAGGTTTTGAAGCATTTAAAAAAGTAGTTGCACAGTATACTCCGGAAAAGGTAGAGGAAATAACCGGAATTCCAAAAGATAAACTCATTGAAGCTGCAAGGATATACGGAAAAGCAAAGAATGCATCTATTGTCTTTTCTATGGGGATAACTCAACATACAACTGGAACGGACAATGTCCTTTCGACTGCAAATTTGGCAATGCTTACCGGTAATGTAGGCAAGGAGTCTTCCGGTGTTAATCCACTTCGAGGGCAAAACAATGTTCAGGGAGCATGTGATTTAGGTGCATTACCAAATGTTTACCCGGGGTATCAAAAGGTTACGGACCCTAATATAAAAGCAAAATTTGAAACCAAATGGAATACCAAACTTGATGATAATATCGGATTATCTGTTGTAGAGATAATGAATGAAGTCTACAATGGAAATATTAAAGGATTGTATATTATGGGTGAAAATCCAATGATAAGTGATCCGAATCTCAATCATGTTGAAAAAGCTTTGAATAAGATTGATTTTCTCGTTGTTCAGGATATATTTATGACAGAGACTTCTCAATTAGCGGATGTAGTTTTACCGGCATATAGCAGTTATGAGAAAACAGGGACATTTACAAATACAGAAAGAAGGGTGCAGTTATTAACACCTATATTAAAAGCCCCAGGAGATTCCAGAGAGGATTGGTGGATCGTTCAGGAAATATCAAAGAGAATGGGATATGAAATGAAATTTAAAAATCAGGAAGAGATTCTGAATGAAGTAGCGGAAGTATCACCAATATATGGCGGAATACATTTCTCGAGATTAGGTGTCGAAGGTTTGCAATGGCCATGCAAGGATGAAAATGATCCCGGAACAAAGTATTTACACAAAAATAAATTTTCAAGGGGTCTCGGTTTATTCTCACCTGTAGATTATATACCACCTGCAGAATTACCTGATGATGAGTATCCATACTTACTTAGTACCGGCAGAATTCTTTATCATTATCATACCGGAACAATGAGTAGAAAAGTAAGCATATTGAATGATTTTGAACCGGGTCCCTATGCAGAGATTAGTCCGGATATAGCGAATACACTTGGTATTTCGGATAGAGAAAATATTAGAATATCTTCAAGAAGGGGGACAATTATTACAAAAGCAAGAATAACGAATAAGGTAGATTCAAAATCGGTTTTTATCCCCTTCCATTTTGCAGAAGCGGCTGCCAATAAATTGACAAATGATGCACTTGATCCGGTAGCTAAAATCCCTGAATTGAAAGTTGCAGCATGTAAAATAGAGAAATTGTAGAAGCATTATATGAAAAACCATGGAAATCGCATATTAATAAATATTGAAAGAGATGCCATACCTTCTGACTCAAAGGAATTTAAAAAAAATTCAAATGAAAGATTAGAGAAAAGAAATTAAATGATAAGATACAAGTTCTCTATATAGGTATTTTAGGGATTAAAACATCAGGTATATCAATGAATATTTATCCGGATAATACATATGATGAAAACCTGGGAATACCGGGTATAGATAGAATTATAGAGGAACATATGTTAAAATATATTCAAATATTTCTGTAGTGAAATTAGAATTTAAAGGAGGTTAATATTATGCCTAACAATTTTGAATGTAAAAATCCTGCAACAATTGCAGAAACATTGAGTCAATCTATTTGTGTTAAAAAAACCAATGGTGATCCATCAAAGATCTTCATACTTGCAATATTAGCAGGTGCATTTATTGCTTTTGGAGCTGAACTTATGACTGTTACTGTTCAGGGTGTCGGCAGTAGTATGGGTTTTGGTATGGCAAAGTTCATGGGGGGAGCTGCCTTTAGCGTAGGACTAATGCTTGTAGTTATAGCCGGAGCTGAACTATTTACCGGAAATAATTTGATGATAATTAGTGTTCTTGATGGTAAAGTTAGTTTTAGTAAAGTTCTCGGAAAGTGGGGTCTTGTCTATCTCGGTAATTTCGTCGGTTCATTAATTTTAGTTGGAATTATGTATGGATCGGGTTTATGGAAGATGAATGGAGGAGGAGTAGGTGTAACTGCATTGAATATTGCTGTAGCTAAGGTGAACATACCATTCTGGGAGGCATTCTTTAGAGGTGTTGGGTGTAACTGGCTCGTATGCTTGGCAGTATGGATGTCCTTATCCTCAAGAAATGTTGTTGGAAAAATATTCGCTATATTTTTCCCTATTATGGCTTTTGTAGCATCAGGATTTGAGCATAGTATAGCTAATATGTATTTCATACCACTGGGAATACTTCTGAAAGGACAAAACGCAATTTCAAATCAAGTGTCGAATCTTTCATCACTTAACTGGGGAAGTTTTATTATTGCAAATGAAATTCCTGTGACGCTAGGGAATATAGTCGGAGGTGCTTTCTTTGTAACAACATTGTATTGGTTTATCTATCTTAGAAAGACAGGAGAATAAGTGAAAAGCGAAATTCTAAGGATTAGTTTACAAGAATCAAAAAAGATAGAAGATTCTGTAGTTGAAGAATCCTGGGTGAATATATATATCAATAAAAATCTAATATTTTCAACAACATGCCTATTCGAAGCAATTGAAGAATTTACATATGGATTCCTAAAAACAGAGGGAATTATACGATCCTTAGAAGATGTAAAAGATACAAAACTTAAAGATAATTCAATTTTTATATCTATTCCCACATTTAAAGTGTATAAAAGATATAGGGGAGAAGATGTGATTTCTCTTCTCCCTCTTAAGCATCACATTAAATTCTCAAGTGAAGTAATTATAAATATAGGCAAACACTTCGACTCTATTGGGGAATTGTATAAAAATACAGGTGGTACTCATATATCAGCATTATATAATTTGAAAGGTGAATGTCTGATTTATTTCGAGGATATTAACAGGAGAAATGCAGCAGATAAAATTGTAGGTCATATGTTTATAAACAACATTAATGCTGGTGACAAAATACTAATGACATCGGGTAGAATGGCATCGGATATTATTATTAAAATTAGAAGAGCAGGAATTCCCATTATTATATCAAAATCCGCACCAACGGATAGGGCTATAGAAACAGCTCATAAATTAAATGTTACAATGATAGGTTTCTTGAGAGTGAATAGATTTAATCAATATAATAATTTTGAAAACCTAATTCTTAATTAATTTCCTGAAATTTTCAATATCATTCTTTGTGTTTATATTTACAAATGTATTATCGATATTGTCTATTCCCTCAAATTCATTTTCATGTATCTTTTTTATATTAATATTTTTGAAGAAACTTTGAATCTTATATTCATTTTGTCCTATCGAATTTGAAATATATTCAGTTGCACGCTTATTATAAAATGCAAACAGTGGCTCATAGTACCCTTTTACAAATGGAATAATACAATCATATTTATCAGATATGTTTTCCATTAAAATTTTTATGATATCTAAATTTATAAAAGGCATATCACATGCAATAAAGAAATTCCAATCCGTTTCGGATATATTCAATCCCGTATAAATACCACCCAAAGGTCCGATGTTTTTTATTATATCTTTATATATGGGAATATCTAAAAATGAATACAATTCCCGACTGTCTGATACTAATATTACATTTGAAAAAATCGATAATAGATCTATAACAGTTTGTAGTATAAGAGGTTTTTTGTTTATTTGAATAAGAGATTTTTTGTGTGTAAGACGTTTTCCTTTACCACCGGCAAGAATAAATGCTGTGATATTATTATCTGCTTTTTGTTTTAAGTTCATCTAAATACCTATCAACTTTATTTACATGGAAATAAGCATCTAAACTGTTATATAGTTTTTTGGCGCTTTTAAATTCATCTTTACTGTTTTCATACTCGTGTAAAAATTTATATGCTATTCCCTTACTGAAATGCAAATTGGCATTCATAAATTTGTTTTCTTTTGGAATTGTCTTTCCTGCTTTGTTAAAAATCATAATCGATTCGTTTTTATTGCCTTTTAGTGAATTTATTATGGCAAGATGAAGGTAAAAATCACATAAATACATTTTATTCGAAGCATATTTTATACTCTTTTTTACTAATTTTTCAATCTTAATATAATCTTTATATTGTCCGGAGTAAAGTAATAAATCATACTTCATATCTAATATATCTTCTTTTAATTCTTCTAATTTATATTTATTATAATAATTTACTATTCTTTTATAGTGCTTTTCCGATATTTTTGGATTTGTATACAAATAATACTCAAATATACAAAAATAGCTACGAGCCAAAGTTGAATAATCACTAAAGGATTTTGCATATTTCATAACTAAATCTGTATATTCTAACATTGTATCCTTTTTATTTAGATGCAGATATTTAAATGACATCGAACTATATATCTTTGTAAGAATATTCTTGTTATTGATTATAATTGCTTTCTTTTCTGCTTCTTTAAGTAGTCGAATACTTTCCTTTTCTCCTATTGAGTTTGAGATGGAACTGGAAAGATCAAGAAGAACAATTACAATGCCTTTAATATATGATGCATCCTCAAATACCGAAAGTGCCTTTTTATAATTATTTATAGCTTTTCTATATTGTCCGTTCTCCGAATAAACAATTGCAAGATTGGTTAGAACAGCGGCAATCCGTCGTTTATCTCCTGTCGTCTTTCTGTATTTTAGAGCCTTGAGATAATATATTTCGGCTTTAGTATCATTTCTTATTGAAAATATCGCTCCTAATGTGTTGTATATATCTCCCTTTGTTATATTGGATAGATTCTTATATGTAAGCAATTTAAAACAAATCAGAGATGCCTTATCGTATTTCATATTGTTAGCATAAAGCCATGCCAAATTAACATTTATATTATTCTCCATATCTTGATCTCTTGTATGTTTCAAAGCCATATGAAACATCTTTTCAGATTCCTTAAATTGATAATTTTCCAGTAAGTTATTAGCATTAAGAAAATAGAGTTTGCCTATATAATCGCTATAATTTTTATCTCTTATATGTATATTGATTAGATTAATAGATTCTGTATAATTCCCGATTGTATTATAAATGGATGTTAGATCTTCAAGTAATTCAATCTTTTTATTCCTTATTTTGCAAATATCAATTGCTCTTTTATATAAATCTATTGCATCGTGATACATATGTATCCTTTTTAATTTTTTAGCAGCAGATTCAATATATTTCTTTATCAGTTCATTATCACCGGATTTTATTGCATGAAACACAATTTCTTCAATATAATCGTTAATGATACTTTTATATTTGTATTCAAGCATTTTTGCAACATTTCGGTGCATATGTTTTTTCTGATTTTCTTTTATGGATGAATAAATAGATCTAAGTGCTATCCCTTCTCTAAAGTAATAGAATGAAATATCTTTTCCCTCTAAAAGATGCATTTCAATCAATTTATCAATTGAATCTATCAACTCTCCTTCATTTTTATTAAGTAAATATACCAATGATTCTATTTGAACCGGCCTGCCAATAACTGATATGTAATACAGGATGTCCTTTGCGATTCTATCTAATGTATTAAATTTCGTATTTATAATATCTGCTATTGTCCCAGGAGGTTTTATGTCAAATGAACTTAATGCCCATCCTTTTTCCGATTCCCATGACAACGAGTTGTTTTTATATAAATTATTGATAATTTCTTCAATATAGAAAGGGTTTCCACCACTATTGCTATAAATATACTCACTCATTTCATCAGGTGGATAGGAATTTAATATATAACTCAATAAAATTTTTGTTTCTTCCTTAGACAGTGGGGAAAGGATTATTTCGTTATATATCCTTTCTCTTCCTAATGTGGAAAGAAAATTATCAACATGCTCTGCTTTGTTATCATTTTTTCTATAAGTGCCAAATATTCTTAAATTAGATATTTTAGAATTAATTAATATATGAATCAGATCAAGTGTTTCTTGGTCAATCCATTGCAAATCATCAAACATTATGAATACATTCTTGTTGTAGGACATGTGAGAAAAAAATTCAACTATTGCATAATAAAATGCATACCTGTCTACCGAATGATATTCTTTTTTAGCTTGCCAGGAAATAAATGGAATTATATTCTTAATTTCATTTTTGTAATTATTATTTAGTTTGTTAAAACAATCATAAAATAGGTCATTATATTCTATATAGAAGTCTTTTAGAATCTGCCTGACTGAATGAAAAGCAATATATTTGAATGAAGAAAATGATGCT
>JAGLYS010000156.1 GCA_023132105.1 Caldifarciminota bacterium | reverse complement strand
TTTCCTTCTCTATTCGCGAAATTAGTCTTAAATTCGTGAAATAAAAGCAATAAATATTTCTCTATCTCTTGGTGTAATTCGTTATAAATTCGTGAATTCGTAGTGGATCTCACTCTCGTATTTATTTGATTCTTGTAATATGCATTAATTACCATTGTCTTAATAATGCATAATTCCTTTCACAACCACCTATAATGACCATATTTAATCATCTATTACGGACTATGCAATAATTGCACCCTATATTATATAGTATTATACTATTGACATTTTTATATATATTCATTATAATTAAAATAGAATAAGAGGTGATTATGAGGTGTATTTTGAAGAGTGATTATATGAGAGTGTATATTTCAGCACTGATTGTTATTATACTATTCATTTTACCAAATGTATTATCCGGCAAAAATACAACAAATATATCCAGAGACTCAAGCGGATGTTTTAAATTTTTTGATTTCGGACCCGGTGGAACCGGTTATATAACATATTCGAATCTACCTTATTCGGGAGCAACAAGATTCCAACCCGTGAAATACCCCTGTAAAATCGATTCGATTCTTATAACAGTTCCGATCAAGGGTGGTGCACCGCCAAGTCCCGATACTTTCTATTACTGTAGCAATGATTCAGGTACTACAAAACCTGGAACAATACTTAATAAATTCCCCTTTTACTGCTATGGAAATGATGGTGATATAGATACCGTTATTGTAAATACTGGCAGTATAAGTTTGGTTGATTCGGGTGAATTCTGGATACTATACAATATTTACAATGTCGGTTCGACTAAATTGGGTGTAATGTCCGATACGAATACTAATTTCGAAAATAGAAGTTACTATTGTTCCAATGCATCCGGAAACTGGTCATTAGATGCTCATAACTACCCGTTTCAAATCTTTTTAACATACATCGAAGCCCCTCATATAAGATTCGATAGGGATACACTGAAAATTGTATATGAATCCAAAGAATTCAGAGCAGATACGGATACAGCCAGCTTCTACATTATAAATGAATCCATACCATCGATTACAGATACATTGAATGTTACGGATATAAATATATATTCCGGTTCCGGCTGGATTAGCGGTATACTAAGCGATACTCAATTTAGTTTGGCACCGGGCGATTCGCAATTGGTTAGTATTGAAATAGATACTTCCGGGTATTCGACAAATATATACTGGGACAGTATCGAGGTAATTTCGAATGCACCAAAGGATAGTCCCAAATATCTACCTATATTACTTGACCTTCATACAGGATTACACTCTGGCTCCAAATATAAAAGCAAAAATGATAACTCATTTGTTTCGATTTACAATACGATAATCGATAATAAAATCAATATCAGATTCCTTAATCCTGATATTAATAATTACAAAATAAATATATTTGACTTATCCGGAAAGATTGTATATAGTAAATATTATACAAATGCAATAAATGTCCTACATATTGACAAACATATGAAAAGAGGTGTATATTTAATAAGGCTTTACAACGATGAATTATTCTATACTAAAAAGCTTGTCAAGATTCAGTAATAGAATGAGAGTTCTTACTCTCATT
>JAGLYS010000155.1 GCA_023132105.1 Caldifarciminota bacterium | reverse complement strand
TAGCCAGTTCAAACAATGATGAACGTCTTTCAGATTTTTCAGGAACGATTGTGCTATATCATTCAAATATCAACAGTTTCACACATGACAACGACAAATCAGATGATTATGATATATACAGAACAATAAGCGATTCAGAAAACATTGGACATACCATAACAAATATTATTCCAATAGTAATTATACTAATTGCAGTATTTTTCATTTCAGGGGCTTTAATCTACTTCGGAAATAGTGGAAGTTCAGGGGGAATGCTTTGAAAAGAGTTTGGTTCACAATAAGTATAATCTCTTTATTATTGCTCATGCCATTTTCAACAAATGTAATGGGCGTGGATAATCTTATTGAGAACGGAACTTTTGATACAAGCATGGATTCATGGAATATCCAAACATCAGAAAATTTTACCATAACTTCAGATGCAGGAGTATGTAATGTAAACACCACTCATACTGATTGGCTATTTGATCAGGATGAATCCATGCTGAATGCAACTACCCATAATATGACGGTTTTATCTGGCGATCCAGCAGGGGTAGGATTAACCCACTATACAAGTATGAATTATACTCAATATGAAGTTATGAATAGCACATTTGATAACTATTCAATGGATGGTTGGGAATATAGTGAACCTGAAGATGAACATTTAGCATTATTTTTAAGACAAAACTATAGTGAAGCATACAATTTGTCCGAAAAGGTTAGCTTGGGTGTGGAATCAATAAAACTACATAATGTTACAGATTTTTCAACCAATTTTTCAACAGAACCAACTTCAATGAGTTATGGTAATGCATCAACCGATATTGTTTGGAGAAATAACCAATTAGAATGTAATCTAACAACAAATAGAGATGCGACAAGGATGTGGAATATAACTGAATTAAGCATAGGGGCTAATGATAAATTCTTTGGTATGACAGCAGATATTATTTCAAACGAAAGTGGGCTACAAGAAATATGGTCTTTCATTTCAATTGGCTTTGATAATATTAAAAATCTTAACAAAACATATACAATCAAAAATACTATCAAACTAACTTTAATGAGATACAATACAACACATATGAGTTCACGATTTCATACATTTAATGCAACATCTTCTGGACATGCAACGGACATTAATAATATCAATAGCCAATTTAACTATTCTAATTTTACAAATGGTATTACCATTGAAATATATAGGGTGGGTGGCGTACTTTATGCCAATATAAAAGATTTAACTTCAGGGTATGTTTTGGCAAAGCACTTATTGGCAATTGCCAATCCAGAATTTACATTAAACACCATTGCTGTTGAAGATTTTATAATTGGAAGTAAAACAATGTCCGCAAATATCACAAGCATGGAAACATGGATAGCCCCAAACAACCTGCCATCAACAGCAGTAGCGACATTGGAAAATACAAGGAACATTGTGAACGATTCTGTTGTTCTTGGCATAAACACCAATCGTTTACATTACCATGATGCACAGGGCGGTATTGTGCGTTCATCAGTAACAATAAATACCAACAACGGAACGGAAGAATTAAGCAATCAATCAACCACTTCAATTTCATCATGGTATAACACAGATGATCGTGTAAAGGATGTAACAGGCAATGTTACATTATCCACTTGGAATTATTTCTCAATGGTTGAGGGGGCAACGACATTTCCAGCGAAGGCAGTTTACTATGACAACCTTACTTTAACTGCCACAGAATTTAGCCATAACAGTACATATACTTCACAAGTGTTTGATAGAGAATACTATGCTGAATGGCGAGATATTGTAGTATATTTCAATCCTTTAGATGAAACATATACTGGAATACCTGTTTCAATGGATACCATATTTAATTTAACGATATATACAAGAGTAGGTGATCATTCAACGATAGATGGCACATGGTCAAGTTGGGAAGAAACAACAGGGGTTGCATATCATGATGAAGGGGGTGTGTTAGTTTGGGAAGGACTAATAGCATCCAAGAATGGAAGATATGTCCAATATAGCATGGAAATAGAACTATGGAAAAGGGGATTAGAATCCCCGATATTTTTATTAGGGGAATTGAGTTCACTTCCAATAAACACATCAATGGAATGGGGTAGTTTTGATCAGGATATAGTCAAGCCATATACCAATTACACCACATTGAAATATGATTACAAAATACAAGATTTGAACAATACAATTAATGGAACAATTGGTGTTTACATTGACGGAACATTAATCAATCAGCATAACTACACAACAGTTGAAACAGCATGGCAGTATGTGGAGATTGCCCTTAATGAAACTTATAATGCATCAGGAACATACAATCTTAATTTCACTGTAATTTCAAATTTCAATTCAACAAATGGAACTTCAACCATATTATTTGATAATGTAGAATTATTAATAGAAGAACAAGCCCCAACAATTACATCATTCAATATCTATAATACCACATCTAAAGCAATCTTTAATGGCACATTTAAAGATTTAACCATAGGTTCAGATTATGAATATCTTGGAATGGGCGGTATTGATAGTGTAAATATTACAATTGGTAAGACAGTATTAGATATTATAGATTACCAATACATTGGCAATGGTTCATTTGAATTTAATTATACATGGTCAAACATTCCATTTGACATGGAAGAAATTGAAATGAATGCAACATTAACAGTAAAAGATACATCAGATTTGGAAGGAACAGATATATCATCAATAACCTTCCCAAATACTTCTACTGTACTAACATTTTTAATAGCACAAGTATTTATAATCATTATAGTATTTGTGTTAATAAGATACTTCTATCTGATTTGGTGTGATTCAGATCATGATGGGAAAAAAGACAAGGAGTGTAAAATATGAAATCTAAAATAGTGGCAACAGCAATTGTTGTGGGATTGATACTAATGACCGTAGCCCCAATGGTTATAATGGTAGCAATGGGGAAGGAAGTAGAACCAAATGAAACAAATGGAATTGAACCTATTGTAACAAATGGGGTTGTAACCGAACAATTCTACTGTGATCTTGCTTCAGGTGTGTCAGGTTATGGTGGATATATGCAATCATATGATGTTGCAGGTAACTATCCATCTGCCCTTTCAGGAATAAATTTAGAAGCATATAATTTTGGATCATTAGATGTTCCACTACATAACAATAGGGTTAAGGTAGGTCAATATCATGATGGGGCTTCTGATTTTAAGGTTTGGAGAACACATCTAACATTTGCAACATTAGAAATCCCAAATTCAGCATCAATAAGTTCTGCATCCATACATTGTTATGTTGATAATGTATATACTTCCGTAGCTTTTAATGTTGAAATCTATTCATGTAGTTATAGCACACCTTATGGTACTGGAGATTGGAATCCTGCAAGTCAAGTATATCAGAATGATTTGTATAGCACATCACAACCACAAAATGCGGAATATACTGCAAGTGTTAATCCAGCAGTAATACTTGAAGGTGGATTTACACAATTTGTATTAAAAAGTTCAAGAGAAGGAACTGCCCCAACAGGAAATGAATGGGTAGAGTTTGTTCATGATGTAGATGCCCCATATAATTATCAGTTTTATCTTGAAGTAACTTATAGTGTAGCCGATCCAGTTGCCGATATTGATTTATCTCTCGTAAGTGATCAATATTATGGTAACAAACATATTCTTGGCGAGGATTCGTATCATCCAGATCCCGAAGTGGATATTGCATGGTGGAATTGGACAGTTATAGATCCAACTTCATCTAAAACGTATCAATTTTCAGATACCAATCCAAATCTAATAAACTTTCTTTTTAATATAGATGGCACATGGGTATTTTATTTAAATGTAACTGATGATTTAGGGCAAATAGACATGGCGGTGAACTCTCTTTATATTATGAATACACCACCAGTAGCAGATGCAGGAAGTAATCAAGCAGGAACACAAGCCACACAATTTACTCTTGATGCATCAGGTTCATACGATCCTGATGAACCTTATGGTGATCACATAATAAATTATTCATGGAGAATAAATACTGCAACAGGGTATGAGTATCATTGGAATGTTGGAGTAACACATCTTTATACATTTGGTTCTGATTATATAGGAGTTCATGAATGCTTACTGATTATTTTTGATGAAACATTAGATGGTGATTCAGATCCCTGTTATATAACATTAAATAGTAGAAATCCAGTAGCAGATGCAGGAACAAGCCAATCAGGGAATAAAGGAACATATGTATTTGATGGTTCGGGATCATCAGATCCAGATGAACCTTATGATTTGATTACAAATTGGACATGGGAATTTACTTATAATTCATCTATTGTAAATATATGGGGTGAAACACCATCATTTGATTTCAAATATGAGGGGGTATATACTGTGTCATTGGTGGTTAAAGATGATTATGGGCTATCTTCATCAGCAGATACAACGCAAGTATCAATCTCCAATCAAAATCCAGTTGCGGATGCAGGGGCATCACAAGTAGGGATTCAGGGGAATTACATACTTGATGGTTCAGGATCTTATGAACCCGATCACCCTTATGATTGGATTGAAGAATGGACATGGAATTTCAATTATGATGGAACTCCACGAACATTATTAGGGGAATCACAAAATTTTGATTTTAATATTGTTGGGGTTTATCCAATAACATTGACCGTTGAAGATAATGAAGGATTTCTTGGTGTTGATGCCACCACATCAATAACCATTCTCAACCAATTACCAATTGCAGATGCAGGGGTAGATCAAACTGGAATAATGGATACATATGCATTTGATGGTTCTGGAACATCCGATCCAGATTTCCCTTATGGGTGGATTGTTAATTGGACATGGGAATTTACCTATGATGGTGGAACAGAATATATTTGGGGTGAAACACCTTCATTTGATTTCCACATTATTGATGATTATGAAGTAACACTAACAGTAAAGGATAATGAGGATGGCATAGACACAGATATTATGTGGGTGAACATCACAAACCAATTGCCAGTAGCAGATGCAGGAATAGTACAATCTGGATTGATTGGCACATATGGATTTGATGGTTCTGGATCATACGATCCCGATTCACCATACGGTTATGTGGATAATTGGACATGGGAATTTACCTATGATAGTTTACCCGAAGCAGTATGGGGAGAATCAACTTCATTTGACTTCCAAAGAAGTGGAGATTATGAAATAACATTGACAGTAACGGATGATTATGGTGGAATAGATACAGGCACTACATGGATTAATATAACCAATCAGAATCCAACAGCAGATGCAGGGCTTGATGCATTTATACCATACGGTTCAGTATATGCCTTTGATGGTTCAGGATCATATGATATTGATGGAGATGTTGTAAACTATACATGGGAATTTATGCACAATAGCACACCAATCACTTTATGGGAAGTCAATCCGACATTCAGATTTTGGGATGCTGTTGGTATTACAGTTACATTGACAGTAAAGGATAATTTTGATGCTATTGACACAGATCAGATGGTTATTACAATAAATTATGATCGTGAAAATATAAGGATAGATTCTGATGGTGATTTTACAATAGACAACGGTGTAATATCAGGTTCAGGATCATCAGGAGATCCATATCTAATTGATGGATGGTTCATTAATTCTAATGGTTATGGTCAGGGCATTTATGTAGGGAACACCACAAGTTATTTTATAATTCAAAATTGTACTGTGATTGATTCATCAGGATACTTTGGTCTATTTTCACCACCAACTACCTTTCATGATGATTATGGAATAATGATTTATAATACAGAACATGGAATAATATATGATTGTTCAGTTATAAATTCAGGAAACTATGCAATTGCATTAGTGGATACCAATTATATTGTGGTCAATGCAAGTTTAGTATCAAATTCTAATGGTGTCCTATTATCAAACGGTCATAATATAACATTCATAAATAACGAAGTTATTGATTCTGTATTGGTATCAGATTCGGTATCATTAACAACAGTAGATGCTATAATACAAAACAATACTTTCACATTGACCATTCCTGAATCATCAAGGGCGATTCAGATATTGGCACTATCAGAAAACATAACTGTTACAAAAAACACATTCATTAATTATACTGCCGAAACAATTTACATAACTGGATCTGATGGAAATATTATTTATAAAAATAATTTCATCAATCATGGTAATCCATATGATGATGGCGTAAATTTGTGGAATAAGACCTATAACGATACTGAATATGGTAATTATTGGTCTGAATATTTAGGGGCAGATATTTATCATGGGTACAATCAAGACATATTAGGTTATGATGGAATAGGAGATATAGCATATTCACCATCAATAACCGATCATTATCCACTGATGGAATATTGGGAGAACTATACAACCCCAATAGCACATACTGGAGAAGATTCAGTAGAATATGTGTGGTGGGGGCTTTATGTGGAATACAATGCATCAGAATCATTAGGAGTAATGTATCCTATTGTGAATTATACATGGGAATTTACACACAATGCTACACCAATAACTATGTGGGGTGAAGAAATGTCCTTCACCTTCTGGCAAATTGGAACAATAAATATAACCCTTACTGTAAAGGATAGTAACGATCAAACAGATCAAGATTGGATTGATGCTATTGTATCTTACAATCGGAATCCAATAAGAATAAATTCAGATGGAGATTTCAATGTTGGTAATGGAGTTTCATCAGGTTCAGGAACATTAGGTGATCCATACATAATTAAAGATTGGTACATTGATGCAACTGGATTTGGTTGTGGAATATTCATTGGAAACACAACCGCACACTTTGAGATATATGATTGTGTTGTCCATGATGCAAACGGTGTTCCAGCAGTAGAATACTATTATAACACAGGCATATACCTATACAACACACTTTATGGAAACATCTCAGATAACTTTGTGTATAATTGTGCAATAGGGATGATTATCACAGCATCAAGTTATACAAACATATCTTTGAATGAAGTTTACGATTGTGATGATGGAATAATTTGTGATCTTTCAGATTATGGTAATGTATTTGAAAATAATAATCATGACATTAATTTTGGAAATCTAATATTGAATGATTGTTCGGACTATGAAGTATTTGATAATATTCTATCCCTTTCAAATCAGGGCATTATTACCTATACTACAACAATTAACACCAATATCCATTCAAATGAAGTGTCATATTGTGATTATGGAATTGATTTAGATACTGATGATGTTGTGGTATATAATAATACAATTCACAATTCAACTACTGGAATAAGGGCAACTGGAGTAGATTGTATGATATATCACAACAATCTGATAGATAACACAATACACACATTAGAAAGTGGTTCAAATTATTGGGATATTGGGCATCAATTCGGTGGGAATTATTATGGATCATTAGTTGGTGTTGATGATTATCATGGAGTTGATCAAAACATATTGGGTTCAGATAACATCTATGATTCACCATTCTGGACAGATAATTACCCATTGGTTAATAAATTTGAAACAAACAATCTACCATTAGCAGATGCAGGAATTGATCTATATTATCCAAGAATCCACCACATTAATGGAACAAATTGTTCAGATGCAGGGGGGCTAACTCTCAATTACACATGGACATTCCATTATGATGGAACAGATTACACATTCTACACAGAATCATTTGATTTTGATTTCAGCACAGTTGAAGGACACTATATTATCTCATTAGAGATTAGAGATGGCAATGGAAATATAGATAGTGATACAATAACAGTTTATGCTACCGAATTATCAGCAGATGCAGGATCGGATGATACTATATACCGTTTGAATCCATTTACCTTTGATGGTTCGGGATCACTTGGACTTATATCAACATATGAATGGAATTTCGTTCATAATTCTACCATGCAAACATTATGGGGCATAAATCCAACATTTGATTTCTGGCAATTAGG